>DASXYQ010000318.1:0-8047 GCA_036502445.1 Roseiarcus sp.
CGTCCAGCGGCGAGGTCAGCTTGATCTCCTGACCCTTGAGCTTGAAAGAACCGGAATCGGGCGTGTAGATGCCGGCGATGATCTTCATCAGGGTCGATTTGCCGGCGCCGTTCTCGCCCATCAGCGCATGAACATGGCCGCGCTTCAGCTTGAACTGCACGTCGTCGAGCGCCAGCACGCCGGGGAAGGCTTTGCGCACATGGGCGACTTCATGAAGAAGAACTGAGGGTTTCCGCGAAGAGCCCCACTCCCGGCCCCTCCCCATAAAGAACGGGGAGGGGGGTGGGGCGTTCCGGAGCGCGAACTATGCTCAGCCCAACGACAGCGCAATGGGTCCGCGAAAGCGGCGCCGTTCCGAATGCCGAGTATCTGCTCGAGGTCGAGAACGTGCGCAAGGCGTTCCCCGGCGTGCTCGCGCTCGACAATGTCTCCTTCCGGCTCAAGCGCGGCCATGTCCACGCGCTGATGGGCGAGAACGGCGCCGGCAAATCGACGCTGATGAAGATCATCGCCGGCATCTATATCCCCGACTCCGGTTCCTTTCGGCTCAAAGGCCAGGAAATTCGGCTGACTTCCCCGCTCGATGCGCTGCAATACGGCATCGCGATGATCCATCAGGAACTCAACCTGATGGCCTATATGACGGTCGCCGAGAACATCTGGATTCGGCGCGAGCCGCTCAACGCCTTCGGTCTGGTGCGCCACGATGAAATGCGGCGCCGCACGAAAGCGCTGTTCGAACGGCTCGACATCGGCATCGATCCGGAGGCGGAAGTGCGCGACCTCAGCGTCGCCAATCGTCAGATGGTCGAGATCGCCAAGGCGGTGTCCTACGATTCCGACGTCCTCATCATGGACGAGCCGACGTCCGCGCTGACCGACCGCGAAGTCGAACATCTCTTCAAGATCATTCGCACCCTGAAGGCGCAGGGCACGGGCATCGTCTACATCACGCACAAGATGAACGAGCTGTTCGAGATCGCCGACGAGGTCTCGGTGTTTCGCGACGGCAAGTTCGTCGGCGAGCGCGCCGCTTCCGACGTCACGCGCGACGAAATCATCAAGATGATGGTCGGGCGCGAAATCACGCAGATGTTCCCGAAACAGACCGTACCGATCGGCGAGGTCGCGCTTTCGGTTTCGAACCTGACGCTCGAAGGCCGCTTTCACGATATCTCGTTTGATCTGCGCAAGGGCGAAATTCTGGGATTTGCCGGGCTCGTCGGTTCAGGCCGCAGCAATGTCGCCGAGACTCTGTTCGGAGTGACGCCGGCGACGTCGGGCAGGATCGTGGTTCACGGCCGCGAGATGACCATCGGCAACCCCGGCGTCGCGATGGACGCCGGCATGGCCTTCCTCACCGAAGACCGCAAGGAGAGCGGCTGTTTCCTGCTGCTCGACGTCATGTCCAACATGCAGGTCGCCTTGCTGCGGAAGGACCACGTGGTCGCCGGCTTCGTCAAGGAGCGGGAGATCGAAGCGCTCTGCCTGGAGCAGAAGGCGAGCCTTCGAGTGCGCACGCCCGACCTCGGGGAGCCGGTGCTCAATCTCTCCGGCGGCAATCAGCAGAAGGTGCTGATCGCGCGCTGGCTGATGACGCATCCCAGCATTCTCATTCTCGACGAACCGACGCGCGGCATCGACGTCGGCGCCAAGGCCGAGATCCACAGGCTGATCAGCGAACTGGCCGGCAAGGGCGTCGCGGTGCTGATGATCTCCTCGGAACTGCCCGAGGTGCTCGGCATGAGCGATCGCGTGCTCGTCATGCACGAAGGCCGCATGACCGGCATCGTCGATCGCAAGGACGCGACCCAGGTCAAGATCATGGAACTCGCGTCGCAGTAGCGCGCGGCGAGAGCGAGTGGGAGGGAAACATGGCCATCCAAGACGCATCAAATCCCGCCGCGGCCGCCGAATCTCCCGTCCGCACGCGCCGCCGCTTGCCGCCGGAGCTCAGCATTCTGGGCGTCATGATCGGCATGATGCTGCTTTTCGAGGCGCTGGGCTGGATTTTCGTCGGCCAGAGTTTCATCGCCAATCCGTTGCGCCTGAAGATCATGATCCTGCAGGAAGCGGAGATCGGGATCATCGCCGTCGGCGTGACCCAAGTGATCATCATGGGCGGAATCGACCTGTCTTCCGGCTCGGTCGTCGGCATGACCGCGATGTTCGCGGCGAGCCTGGCCCAGAGCGCCGACTATTCGCACGCGATCTATCCCGCCTTCACCGGTCTCAATCCGGTCTTTCCGGTCGCCGCCGGCCTTCTTGGAGGCCTCATCGTCGGCCTCATCAACGGCAGTTTAATCGCCTATACGAAAATCCCGCCGTTCATCGCCACGCTCGGCATGATGGTTTCGGCGCGCGGCGTCGCCGATTGGTATACCAATGGTCAGCCGATCGGAAATCTCACGGATTCTTTCGCCGCGATCGGCGCTGGCTGGTGGCCGGTGATCATCTTCCTCGCGGTGGCGGCGATCTTCCATATCGCGTTGCGCTATACGCGCTATGGCAAGTTCACCTATGCGATCGGCGCCAATCCGCTCGCCGCGCGCGTCTCCGGCATCAACGTCGAACGTCACATCCTCCTCGTCTACGCGCTGGCGGGGTTGTTGTCGGGTCTCTGCGGCGTCGTGCACACCGCGCGCGCTATCAGCGGACAGGCCGGCGTCGGCGTCGGCTTCGAACTCGACGCGATCGCCGCCGCGGTCATCGGCGGCACGTCGCTTTCCGGCGGCGTCGGCCGGTTGACCGGAACCGTCATCGGCGCCGTGATCCTGGGGGTGCTGACCTCGGGGTTCACCTTCCTGAACGTCGACGCGCATTATCAGGAAATCATCAAGGGCGCCGTCATCATCGCCGCCGTCGTCGCCGACCAGTATCGACAACGCCGACGCCGCTCGGTCTGAACCGGGCGGATTGGGCCTGCGGTCAATTTTTGCTGGAGCGCCGCGTTTGCCGGCGTCCATCGCGCACGTTGAACGAGCCGAACGGCCGGCGACGTCGTAGAGGCGGTCGCCGTCGGGGTTGCCCCAGGAGGGACGCGCACGTCGACGCCGCGTCCGTCGCGCCTGGAGATTGGCGCGGAATCGGGCGCCAACCTCCCATGAAGTTGTGAGCAATCGCCGCACGAGCCGCCGGACTTGCAGCTTCCGACGGGGAAAGGCGATATAGGTGGCGTTCACAGCGCGAAGTTTACGCGCGTATCGGAGCCCTTTGAATGCGGGTTGGCGGAAAATGGGCGTTGTCGGCTGTGGGCGCGCTGGTCATCCTAGGTATTCTGGGGGCGGGGGCCTACCGTTGGCCCATCGACCCGGCGCGCGTCGCCGCGCAACTGAACTCCGCGACGGCGCCGGCCGATGGCTTGCACTGGGGCCGGCCGGCGCGGGCGTCGTTCAGGCTTCTGCCCAGACCCGCGCTGCGCATGGTCGACGTCGAGTTGCTGGACGCCAAGGGCGTGAGCGTTCTCAGTGCGCCGAATGCCGAGATCGGTCTGTGGCCGTGGGGGCTGCTGCGGGGAGAATTCACCCCCGTGAGCGCAAAGTTGCTGAACCCGACGGCGCTGATCGATCTCGACGCCGCGCGCCACGGCGCCGAAGAAATCATCGCCAAGCCGGCAACGCTGTTGACGCGTATCGAGGTGCAAGGCGGCGTGGCGAAAATCGTCAGCGCGGACCTCCGCCTCGACACCCTGATCGAGAACGTCGACGGTTGGCTCCAATGGACGAAGGTCTACCGTCCCCTCGACTTTTCCCTCTCCGGCGTCTGGCGCGGCGAGCCCGTCGCTCTTTCGGGCCACGTCGCCTCGCCGCTCGAGCTTCGCGCGGGGCGGCCCAGCCAGGCCGTTCTGAAAATAACGGCGCGTCCGGCCGAACTGGCCTTCGCCGGGACTTGGACGCCCGGCGTCAAGGGGACGTTCGACGGCGATCTGACGACGCGGATCCGCTCGCTGAGCGAGGTCGAGCGCTGGATAGGCGTCTCCTCCGCCCCGCCGATCGCCGCGCAGGAAATCGCACTGCAAGGCAAGGCCGTCGGAAGTTCCGGCGCGCTCGCATTGAGCGAGGCCCGGCTGGATGTCGGAGGACAACGATTCGAGGGTGCGCTCGAGTTTTCCCGACTCGCCGGCAAAACTTCGGTTTCGGGAACCCTCGCCGCCGACACGCTCGATATCTCCGCCCTTTGGGATCAGCCGGGACCGATCCTGGATTCCTCGGGGCGATGGAGCCGCCAGCCTCTCGTCGCCGCGCCCAGCCAAACGCTCGATCTGGATTTACGAGTGTCGGCCTCGCAGGCCTCTTGGCGGGGCCATCGGATCGAAGCCGCCGCCGCCTCCGTGCTGCAGAAGGACCGCCGGCTGACCGTTCGACTGCTCGACGCCACGGCCTGCGAGGGAGAGCTTTCGGGCGAATTTTCGGTCCAAGGCGCGCCAGACGGGTTGCAGATGGAAGCCTCGGCGTCCCTCGCGAACGGCGACATCGGCGCCGTATTGAGCGAGTGGGGCGTCATGGCCTTTACGGGCCGCGGCGGGTACGTGGGATCATTGCGCGCGACTGGCGCCACTGCCGCCGAACTCGCCGCGTCGCTGACCGGCTCGGCGGAAATCGAACTTCAGGACGGCGCGATAGACGGGGTCAACTTCGAGCAGGCGTTACGCCGGAGCCAGCGTCGCCCGGTTGATTTTGCTCGCGACTTGGCAATCGGGGAAACGAATTTCTCCTCGGCGCGGGCGCGGCTGGAGATCAAGGGCGGCCAGGCGCAAATCGTCGAAGCGCGCATGGAAGGGCCAGGCGCGATCGTGCAGGTTCAAGGCGCGATCGACATCGCCGCGCAGGAATGGCGCGCCCGGATCGAGGCTGTGCAGGCCAGCGCGATCGGCGAGCCTTCACCCGACGCCGCGCGGCTGGCGATCGACCTGTTCGGGCCATGGTCGGCGCCGACGATCGCCGCCTCGGCGAGCACAAACTGAAATCGGGCGGCGCGCGCTCCCTTCCCCCCTTGCGGGCGAAGGGTTTCACGGCCGCGATATTTAGCTTTCAACAGTCATCGAGTTCGCTTCGAGGATTTTCCGATGAGAGCCCCACGCAAATTTCTCGAGCCGCTGGCGATCGGCGCGCCGCGCCCGTTCGTCGAACTGCCGGTGCGGTTGGAGCGCATGATTCATTTCGTGCCGCCGCACAACGAAAAAGTACGCGCCAAGGTGGGAGAACTGGCGGCCCAGGTCGACGTCGTGCTTGGCAATCTCGAGGATGCGATTCCGGTCGAGGCCAAGACGGACGCGCGTGAAGGTTTCATCGCGATGGCGCGCGCGCGCGATTTTGGTGCGACGGGACTCTGGGTTCGCGTCAACGCATTGAATTCGCCTTGGTTTCTCGACGACATGACGCGGATCGTGGGCGAGATCGGCGACAAGCTCGACGTCGTGATGCTGCCCAAGGTCGAGGGGCCGTGGGACCTGCATTTCATCGATCGGCACCTGGCGCTGCTCGAGGCGCGCCACAGCGTCAAAAAGCCGATCCTGGTGCATGCGATCCTGGAGACCGCCGAGGGCGTCGACAACGTGAGCGCCATCGCGGCGGCCTCGCCTCGCCTGCACGGCATGAGCCTGGGTCCGGCGGATCTCGCCGCCTCGCGCGCGATGAAGACGACCCGGGTCGGCGGCGGCCATCCCGGCTATCGCGTCCTCGGCGACCCCGGCGTCGCCGGCGGGGTGCGGCCGAGCGCACAGCAGGACCCCTGGCACTATACGATCGCCCGGATGGTCGACGCCTGCGCGGCCCAGGGAATCAAGCCGTTTTACGGACCCTTCGGCGATTTTTCCGACCCCGAGGCCTGCGAGTCGCAGTTCCGTAACGCCTTTCTTCTCGGGTGCGCGGGGGCCTGGACCCTGCATCCGAGCCAGATCGCCATCGCCAAGAAAGTATTCTCGCCCGACCCCGCCGAAGTCGCCTTCGCGCGCAAAATCCTGGCTGCGATGCCCGACGGCTCCGGCGCGGTGATGATCGAGGGCAAGATGCAGGACGACGCGACCTGGAAGCAGGCCCGGGTCATCGTCGATCTGGCGCGGCAGGTCGCGCGAAAGGACCCGGAGTTCGCGGCGCTCTATGCCTTCGACGACGCTGTGTAGTGTCTGAACTCAGCTGCTGAGAATTACAAACTGAGACACCCGCCGACGCTCCGTCAAATTGACAGGCTTGGCCTGGCGGGGCTACCAGTTCCGATTGAGCAACCCGTCTGAGTCCTATGCAAACGCGCACCGCGAAATTCGCCATCGGCCAAGTCGTCAAGCACCGCATTTATCCCTTTCGCGGCGTGATCTACGATGTCGATCCGACCTTCGCCAATACCGAGGAATGGTGGCGGTCGATTCCGGCTGAGGTGCGTCCCTCGAAGGATCAGCCGTTTTACCACCTCTACGCCGAGAACGCGGAGAGTCAGTATATCGCTTATGTCTCCGAGCAGAACCTGCTGGCTGACGAATCGGGCGAGCCCGTGCGCCATCCGCAAGTGGACGAGGTCTTCGTGCGCACGGACAAGGGAGGCTACCAGCGTCGCGGCAAGTCGATGGCGAGCTGATGCTCGGGAATCGCCGAGCCAGTCGGCGGGGCCCCTGGGTTCCTTCGACGCTTCGGTCCTCGCAATGATCCCGCTCAGAGGCGCGGTCCCTGACCGCGCCTGCATTTCCGCTCGACCCGTTACCCCCTATTTCGCCGGCGTGGGCGCGGGGGTCGGCTGGGCGCCCGACTGCTTCTCCAGTTGTTCGCGCTGCTTTCGCGCCTTCTCTTCCAACTGACGCTGCAATTCCTGGTTCTGTTGCTCGACCACCTTGGGATCCATCGGCGGCCCGTCGTATGCGGCGCCGAAGTCCCTCATCGGGAATGTGAATGTGACTTCGTTGTTCGCCTGATTGCGTACGACGACGGACGCCGTAGTCGACTTCTTGAGCGCGTTGATGCCGGCGTTGCCGAGTTCGGCCTCCGCGAAACAGCCTTGCGGCAGACAGAACGCAAAACGGCCCGGGATCGGTTCGCCCTTCTCGGGGAGTAGCCGAAAACCAGGGCTCAAGAGAAAACCCAACGGCAGAACAAACCGCGCGAAACGGTGCTCCTCGGCAATCTGATACACGGCGATGATCAAGGTCGGCGGCTGGTCCAGCACCTGCCCGAATTCTCGCTGCGTCAGACACACTTCTTTGCCGCTCGGGTCTTTGTTGCACTGCTTGACCCACTGCGGCTGCAGCCCGACGAGCTCGAGCTTCACCGGTCCGGCCGGCTGGCCGGCAGCGGGCGCCGCCGGTTTCGTCGCCTGGGCGAGAGCCGCATCGGAGCCCATTATTGCCGCGGCCGCGAAGGCGATGGCGGCCATGCGCACAAGGAGGAAGGTCATCAAGCGTCCTTTCAGTCGGTAGAGAGCGGCCCATCGCTCGCGGCGTCGCTCGCGCTCCCGCGACGACTCCGCGACGCGGGACACAAGACGCCCAACGCCGTCTCGGCGCCTTCTTCCATATCCGCCGACACAATCCAACAAGAATCTCGGCGTGCATCGCCGAGAGCCGAAAAGCCCCTCTCCCGCCTCACGGGAAGGGTCGTAGTGAGGGCGATTCCGACCGCGAAACAGCCCCCACCCCGCGCAATGGCCCGTCGAAGACGGGCGTCTTTCGACGCCCTCTGGCGCTGCGTTCTCCCTCGAGCAGGAGGAGGAATGCTGCGGTTCTCCTCACGAGCGATTTCCAGCGATCCGCGGGCGCACTAGAATGAAGGAATGATGCTCACGTCGATTCGTCGCTTGCCGGCGCTCGCCGCGCTGGCGGCCATCCCGGCCGCGGCCTGCGCGCAGACCGCGCCGCCCACGCATGGGATCGCCATGCATGGCGAACCCGCGTTGCCGCCAGATTTCAGCCATCTTCCGTATGCCGATCCCTACGCGCCCAAGGGGGGAAGGCTCAATCTGGCCTATCTAGGCGCCTTCGACAGCCTCAACCCGTACAACATCAAGGCGTTTTCTACCGCCCAGGGACTCAACGGCAATGTCTATCAAACGCTGATGGCGCGCT
>DASXYQ010000319.1:0-6104 GCA_036502445.1 Roseiarcus sp.
TCAGCGAAACCTCAATTTGGCCGCGCGGGCTTCCGTTGGACATGGTGCGCAAGCGCGTTCCGCCTATTGAGGATCTTGCCGTTCAGCGAACTGACTGCCCAATACAGCAAGGTCTTGCAGATTTAAATCCCGACGTCGATGCTATATATCGATTGTTATTTCCTCTCCCTGTATCTTTTTCGTCGGATCGAAAGATTGCACTGGGTAGAGATAGCTGGTGCCCCTTTAATAGCCAAAATACTACATGGTATAAAAACGCGTTTCCATTGTTATATCTGCCTTCTTATTGCTCGTTTCGGATGACAGATATATGGCGAAGCTTGGTTGCTCAGCGCATAGCCTGGGAGAACGATTGGGCAATTCTCTTCGATCGGCCGTCTGTCGAACAGGAAAGAAACGAACATGATTTAATGCAAGACTTCGCAGATGAGGTCTCAGGTTACATAAATAACTCTAAGATCGCGAGAAAGCTAAGTGACCTTACCCTGAATCCTGGGGCAGATGAGATCGCGAGTAATATGGAAAAGTGCTATTCTTCGCTTGTCGATCTCGGAGCGGTGCCGAAGGAGGAACTCGGCCTTCTTCACAGCTGGCTCGATGATATTCAAAACCTTTAGCGTTAGTTACAGCGGGGAGGAAGGGCAAAAGTATGGAAATCGGCAGGATAAGAATCGTGCATTGGTTGGCGGATCGCCGCCGCAAATCGTTGATTCACGATAGGACCGGCGCATCTCGCTGCGTGACGCCGCAAGAAATGCTGTTGCACCTCCCGTCCATCAAAAAGCACATATGCGATGCAATCGACCGCGAGGGATGCTACGCGCCCCGTCTGTAGCTGGTTTTGTGATGATCACGCACCCCTGGGGATCGCCGTACCTCCAAAAGCTCGCGTTCGAGTTTGCTTCCGGGAAGTCGGTGCGGCGCGCTGTCGTGTCTGCGCTGGTTGTCTGGAACAAAGCGCCGGTCAGGCGTTGAGTGGATCGGATCGATGAAAGATAGTTGGGTCATGAGGGCTGTCGGCCTCATCTTCGCGCTATTGTTTGGCCCAATACAAACGGTCAAGGCGGCGGAACTGCCGGTATTTACGTCGCCCTATGACTTCTCGCTGAAAGAACCTCAAGACCCACCGCCGCCTGGCGGTCCGATGACTTATGCCTTCAGCGGCGCCTTTGCCCGCGTTTCGCGGCCTTCAGGGCCCCACGCGGCCTCGATCACTGGCCCGCCGCCGCCCGCGCAAAACTCTCATGCCTTTCCGCGATCGCCTCGCAAAGCGCGCCCGAAAACCCCATCTCGGCGAGCATCCGCGCGGCCTCGCGCATTTCCGCGGCGCGACGTTTCCCGTGGCGCGTCACGCGCGTCGGCATGACCCGCACCAGTTCGGCCCAATCCATCCCGGGGTAGCTCGCGGTCAGGCTCGCGAGCACGGCGGGCAGCACCCCGGCCTTTTCGCCCGCGAGCCCGAGGTCGACCATCAGCGCCTCCATGCCCTTGATGACGATCGAGCGGCAGAGTTTGGTCGCCGAGGCGACGCCGATCTCCGGGCTCACCGGCGTGATTTTCATGCCGAGCGCGTTGAGCCGCTCCGCCAGCGCGTCGGCCTTCGCCCCGCCCGCCAAGATCGGCGAGGCGATCCCGAGCCCCTCCACCGGCGACATCACCGCGAATTCGACAAAGTGCGCGTCGCTCGGACGGACGGCGGCGGCAACCCGGCGTTTGGTCGTCGGCGAGACGGAATTGAGGTCGACATAGATCTGGCCGGGCCGAAGATGGGGAGCGGCGGCGAGCGCCGCCGCCTCGGCCTGATCCGCCGTCACGGCGGAAATCACAATATCCGCGTCGCGGCAGGCAGCGCCGGAACTCGAGGCGGCGTGCGCGCCGATCGCCTCGGCAAGGCCCATAAGTCGCGGACCGAGCCCGGAATCCGCGAACTCGAGATCGAAAACCGCGATCTCGACCTCGGACCTCTGCTTCAGCTGGCGCGCGAATAATTGACCGACTTCGCCGAAGCCGATGAAGGCGATGTTCAACGACACGAAATCCGTCTCCTCCGCTGGGCTCGTCCCGCGAAAGATGGACCCGATCGCGGCCGAACGCCAGTGGCGAGATCAGGCGCTCGGCCTCACCTCATGAGCAGCTTCTCCGCCACCCGCAGTGCGAAATATGTGAGCACCCCGTCGGCGCCTGCGCGCTTGAACGCGATGAGGCTCTCCATCATCGCCTTCTCGCCGTCGAGCCAGCCGTTGTTGGCCGCTGCCATGATCATCGAATATTCGCCGCTCACCTGATAGACGAAGGTCGGCGCGCCGAATTCATCCTTCACGCGGCGGACGATGTCGAGATAGGGCATGCCCGGCTTGATCATCACCATGTCGGCGCCCTCGTCGAGATCCAGCTCGACCTCGCGCAGCGCCTCGTCCGAATTGGCCGGGTCCATTTGATAGGTGCGCTTGTCGCCCTTCAGCGCCCCCGCCGAGCCCACCGCGTCGCGGAACGGGCCATAGAAGGCCGACGCGTATTTGGCGGCGTAGGCGAGGATCTGCACGTCGAGCAAGCCTTCTGCGTCGAGCGCCTCGCGGATCGCGCCGACGCGGCCGTCCATCATGTCGGAGGGGGCTATAACGTCGGCGCCCGCGCGCGCCTGATTGAGCGCCTGCCGAACCAGCGCGGCGACGGTCGCGTCGTTCATGATCGTCTCGCCCGACATCAGGCCGTCGTGACCGTGGCTGGTATAGGGGTCGAGCGCGACGTCGGTGATCAGGCCGAGCTCGGGAAATTCTCGCTTGATCGCGCGACACGCCTTGCAGACGAGATTCTGTTCGTTGAAGGCCTCGCTGCCGCCCTCGTCCTTCAAGCTGGCCTCGGTGTACGGGAAGAACGCGATCGCGGGAATTTCGAGCTTCACCGCCCGCTCGGCATCGCGCACCGCCTCGTCGACGCTGAGCCGCTCCACGCCCGGCATTGCCGCGACGGGAACCCGCGTCCTCTTGCCCTCGATCAGGAACAGCGGCCAGATCAGATCGTTCGTCGTCAGCACGTTTTCGCAGACCAGCCGCCGAGCCCATTCCGCCTTGCGGTTGCGGCGTGGGCGGTGGGCGATTTCGAGGCGGGGCGCGGGATCGGTGCGAGGCGTCTTGAGCATGGCGGTCTCCAACGCCCGTTCTTACACCGAGGCGGCAGAGTATTGCGAGGGGCTGGGCGCCGGGCCGCCTTCTTGATCTCCTTGATGAGCACGAATAGAGCGGAGCGTCGGCGGGCAACGCCTCGAAGTTGACGCAGATCTTGGGAGAGTTCGATGCTGAAAACAGCCGTCGTGGCAATTCTTACGGCCATTTCCCTGATCGCGCCCGCGCTGGCGGACTCGCCAGCGCCGCCCGACGACGTCAAGGTGACGAAATATCGTTCGATACAGATCGACGGGCTGGCCGTGGCCTACCGGGAGGCTGGGCCGCCGGAGGCGCCGACCGTTCTCTTGCTGCATGGCTTCCCATCGTCGTCCCGCATGTATCAGCGCTTGTTCCCGCTGCTGTCGGATCGCTACCATGTCGTCGCGCCCGACTACGTCGGTTTCGGCCACAGTGACGCGCCGGATCCTTCCCATTTTGACTATACCTTCGACCATCTCGCCGACATCGTCGCGAAGATGGTCGGTCAGATGGGAGTGACGCACTACACCTTGTTCATGCAGGACTACGGCGGGCCGATCGGTTTCAGGCTGGCGCTCCGCAGGCCTGAAGCCGTGGATGCCATGATCATCCAAAATGCGGTCGCGCATGAGCAGGGGCTGGGGCCGCTGTGGGCGGCGCGGCGGGCGTTCTGGGCCGATCGCGCCGCCAACGAAGACAAGCTGCGCGCCAGTTTTTTGTCGCTCAAGACGACGAAGGCGCGGCATGTCGGCGCCAGTCCGCGCCCCGAACTCTACGATCCGGATGCTTGGACCGACGAGTTCGCCTTCCTCAGCCGCCCCGGCCAGGCGGACATCCAGACCGAGTTGTTCTATGACTATCGCAACAACGTCGCCTCCTATCCGGCTTGGCAGGCCTATCTTCGGCAGCGGCAACCGCCCACCCTGGTGCTCTGGGGCAAGTACGATCCATCGTTTGCCGTGGCGGGGGCGGCCGCCTATGCCGCGGACGTGCCGAAGGCGCAGATACATCTGCTCGACGCTGGCCATTTTGCGATGGACGAGGATCTCGAGGGGGTCGCCAAGCTCACGCGTGAGTTCCTCGACGGTCTTCGACCCGGCGGCGGGTGAAGCTAGTTTCGGGAGGAAGCGATGGCTTTCGCAGGCAAGACAGTTTGGGTTACCGGCGCCTCGTCCGGAATAGGCGAGGCGCTCGCGCGCGGCCTGGCGGGGCAGGGGGCGGCGGTCGTGCTTTCCGGTCGGCGCGCCGACGCCCTGGCGCGCGTGGCGGACGAAATCGGCGGCGCGGCGCTCGTCTTGCCGTTCGAGGCGACGGATTACGACGCCTTGCCGCAAATCGTCGCCCAGGCGCTCGCCTGGCGCGGCGGCGTCGATCTCTTGATCAACAACGCTGGCGTCAGCCAGCGCAGCCTCGCCGTGGACACCGACTTTTCCGTCTATCGCCAACTGATGGAGATCGATTTCCTGGCGCCGCTGCGTCTGACCCAGCTCGTGTTGCCGCATATGATCGCGAGGCGATCCGGGCGAATCGCGGTCGTCAGTTCGGTGGCGGGAAAGCTCGGCGTTCCCCTGCGAACCGGCTACTGCGCGGCCAAGCACGCCTGTGTCGGCTATTTCGAGGCGCTGCGCGCCGAGGTCGAAACCGCTTATGGCGTCGGCGTCACTGTCATCCTGCCGGGATCGGTGAAGACTTCGGTCGCAGTCAACGCCCTGAACGGGAGAGGCGAAAGCCGGGGTCGCTCCGATTCCAATATCGACAACGGCATTCCGGCCGAGAAAGCCGCGGGCTTGATATTGGACGGGCTGGCCGCCGGGGCGCGCGAAATCGTCGTCGCCGAAGGCAGGGAACTGGCCGGCTTGCAAATGCGCGCGACGAACCCCGAATTCGTGTTCGCCGCGACGGCCAGCGAGGGCGCACGGCTGGCCGCGCTTCGCGAGCAGGCCGGAGGCGAGTTTGCTCCGGAGCCTCGGCATGTCAACGAGGCGCCGCCGTAGACGTGGTCGCTGACCGCGGGGGTCCCGCTTGACGACGACGGCCGCGCTCGGCGAGCGCGGCTACATCTCACCTCGCCAGCCTCTCCATCGCGTCGAGAAACCCCGCGATGAAGCGCGGGGCGTCGGCCTCGGTCGCGACTTCGGCGTTGGGGGCGCGTTTCCAGACGCCGCGCCAATCCGCCACCGTCATCCCCGAGGTCAGTTCGCCCGCGATTTCGACATCGACGGCGGCGGGCTCGGTGACGATGAGACTCGGATCGATCGCGGCGGCGATCGCGAGCGGATCGTGCATCACGAAACGGCGGGCGCCGTATCGCTTTTCCATCAGGTCGAAATAGTAGCGCGCCGAATCCTCGAGGAAGCGCAGCAGCGCCGGGGCGCGCGGCAGCCCGGCGCAGCGTTGCGCGAGCGCGGCGAGATCGGCTTCGACCAGCAGCGTCTTGCGCGTGACGTCGAGGCCGACGGCGACGAGCGGGGCCGCGCCCTTCGTCCCGAACGCGCGAAACACGATGCGCGCGGCTTCCGGATCGTGCCAGATGTTGAACTCCGCCGCCGGAGTGACGTTGCCCGGCTCGCGAAACGCCCCGCCCATCAAGACGAAGCGCTTCAGCCGGCGCGGCAGTTCGGGATCGCGCAGCAGCGCGGCGGCGATATTGGTGAGCGGCCCGGTCGCGACCAGGACCAACTCGCCCGCATGCTCCCGGGCCGCCGCGAGGATCGCGTCGATCGCGTGAGTAGGCGAGGGGTCCCCGCGCGGTTCGGGCAGTACGGCCCAACCAAGCCCGGTCGCGCCGTGGATGACGCTCGCATCCTCGGGCGCGCGCAGCAGCGGCGCGGGGCAGCCCGGCCAGACCGGAATATCCGCCCGGCCGCCCAGCGCGAGCACCGCGAGCGTGTTGCGGGTCGCTTTCGCGAGATCGACGTTGCCAGCGACGCTGGCGACGCCGACGAGGCGGACGGACGGTTG
>DASXYQ010000320.1:0-6033 GCA_036502445.1 Roseiarcus sp.
CGACGAAAAGCAGCGCGCGGCGGTCCTGGCCGGGGTGCCGATGGGCCAACTCGGCGCGGCTTCCGACATCGGCGCCGCGGTCGTATATCTGGCGAGCCAGGAGGCCGGCTAC
Source organism: Roseiarcus sp. (assembly GCA_036502445.1). Taxonomy (GTDB): domain Bacteria; phylum Pseudomonadota; class Alphaproteobacteria; order Rhizobiales; family Beijerinckiaceae; genus Roseiarcus. The sequence continues at coordinate 113 of DASXYQ010000320.1, forward strand.
ATCACCGGCCAAACGTTGCACGTCAACGGAGGAATGGCGATGATTTAAAGCCTTTGCGGTGATCTTGGCACAGTCGGCGCGCCTCTCGCCTTGCCAAAGCAGATATGCTATCGAGCGTTTTCGTCTTGAAGATGGCGATTATGAGCGTGTAATCGGGCCGCTCTGGGTAAGGCGAAGCGGTGCTTTCAGGGGGGTGCGCCTCGCGAATCAGGCCGGAATTGGTTGATTTGTCGATGGCGCGAATAGCGAGTTCAATCAAGGTCGGGCTGTTGCGCCCGATCGCACGAGGGAAAAATGCAAATGAGCGATGTCGCTGAGCGCGTAAAGAAGATTGTCGTCGAACATCTGGGCGTCGACGCCGACAAGGTTGTCGAAAACGCGAATTTCATCGACGATCTCGGCGCCGACTCGCTCGACACCGTTGAGCTCGTCATGGCGTTCGAGGAGGAGTTCAACGTCGAAATTCCCGACGATCAGGCCGAGACGATCGCGACCGTCGGGGACGCCGTGAAGTTTTTGGAAAAGGCGACCGCGGCAGCCAAGTAGCGTGTCGCCGAGCGCGCGCCGGCCATCGTTTCGTCAGCTGTAACGGGGGCCGGCGTTCGTCCGGCCCTTGTCGTGTCGGGGATGCCTCCCCGCCGAAGCCGAGCGTAGCGGACGCGAGACGGAGTTTCTCAACCGCGAGGTCTACTGATGAAACGGGTGGTGGTGACGGGCCTCGGCATGGTTTCGCCGTTGGCCTGTGGTGTCGAGCCGACTTGGCGTAGGCTGTTGGCGGGCCAGTCTGCGCTGGCCCGGGTCGAAAACTTCGACGTATCGGACATCGCCTGTCAGATCGCCGCCCAAATTCCGCGCGGCGAGGCTCCGGACGCCTTCAATCCCGACGACTGGATGGAGCCGAAGGAACAGCGGAAGGTCGACGCCTTCATCCTTTACGGCGTCGCGGCGGCGACTCAGGCGTTGCGGGACGCCGACTGGGCCCCCAAGACCTACGAAGAGGAGATCGAAACAGGCGTGTTGATCGGCTCCGGCATCGGCGGCCTGCATGGCATAGCCGAGACGGCGGTCGTTCTGCACGAGAAGGGGCCGCGCCGCGTCTCGCCGTTCTTCATTCCCGGCCGCCTGATCAATCTGGTGAGCGGCCATGTATCGATGCAGCATCGCCTCAAAGGGCCCAATCATTCGGTCGTCACGGCCTGCTCGACCGGGGCGCACGCGATCGGCGACGCAGCGCGGCTCATTGCGTTGGGAGACGCGAACGTCATGGTCGCGGGCGGCGCGGAATCGGCGGTCAATCGTGTGGCGTTGGCGGGGTTCGCTGCCTGTCGCGCCCTGTCGACGAGCTTCAATGATCGACCGCAACAAGGCTCTCGCCCGTACGATCGCGACCGCGACGGTTTCGTCATGGGCGAAGGCGCCGGCTGCGTCGTGCTCGAGGACCTCGAGCACGCCGAGGCGCGGGGGGCGAGAATTTACGCCGAAGTGATCGGCTATGGACTCTCGGGTGACGCCTACCACATCACCTCGCCGGCGCCGGACGGAGACGGGGCCTTTCGCGCGATGTCAGCCGCGCTCAAACGCGCGGGCGTCACGGCTTCCGAAATCGACTACGTCAACGCGCATGGCACCTCGACGCCGGTCGGCGATGAAATCGAATTGCGCGCCGTCGAGCGTCTGCTGGGGAACGCGGCGGCGACGACGACGATGTCGTCGACCAAGTCGTCGATCGGCCACCTCCTCGGCGCGGCGGGCGCCGTCGAGGCGATTTTCTCCATGTTGGCGATTCGCGATGGAGTCGCGCCGCCGACGCTGAATCTCGACAACCCCTCCGTCGAAACCGCGATCGATCTTGCGCCGCATGTGGCGCGCAAGCGCCGGATCGATGTGGCGCTGTCCAACTCCTTCGGATTCGGCGGCACCAACGCATCGCTGATCTTTCGCCGCGCGGCGTAGACGAGCCGCGGCTTGGACCGAGGCGCGCTTTTTTGCTCGTCATCTCCCTCCAAAGGGGGCTATTGTGAAACTTGGAGCGGGGGTCGACGTCGAATAAACTCTGTGACGGGACGAGATGAGCGATAAGTCGAATCCACCGGACGACGCCGAGAACTCTCGAACGAAGAAACCCTCCTGGGGCGGCATTTTCGGTCGTCGCGCGTCTACGCCCGTGGAGCTGCGCTCACCTCCCAAACCGCGGCGGCCGCGCAGAACGGGCCTGTCGAGCCTGAGCGCGTTCCTCTCCTTCGTGCTGATCGGCGCCGTCATCGGTTTGGTCGGGTTCGCCGCCGCGCTCGTCGAGGAACGCAAGACCGGCCCTCTGGCCGCCGATAAGGTGGTGCTGATCGAGCGCGACGACGACGGGGGACCCATCGCCGATCAGCTGGAGCACGCGGGCGTCATCGAAAGCGCGCCGCTGTTCTCGGCGATGACATTGGTCGATGGCAGCCACCTCGCGCTGAAGCGCGGCGAATATTCGTTCAAGGCCGGCGTCAGCATGCGCGAGGTCGAGCAGGAACTGCTCTCGGGCAAGGTTCTACTGCACGCCATCACGGTTCCCGAGGGGCTCACCAGCGAGCAGATCGTCCAGCGCTTGCGGGACAACGACGTACTCGTGGGCGAAGTGAGGGAACCGCCGCGCGAGGGATCGCTGTTGCCGGAGACCTATAAGTTCGCGCGCGGCGAGACGCGTCAGGCGCTCCTGACAAAAATGGCGAAAGATCAGGGCAAGGCGGTCGAGGAGATCTGGAAGAAGCGGGCGCCCGATTTGCCGATCAAATCGCCTGGCGAACTCGTGACGCTGGCCTCGATCGTCGAGAAGGAGACCGGCAAGGTCGAGGAGCGGCCCCGGGTAGCCGGTGTTTTCCTCAATCGGCTGCTGAAACACATGAAGCTGCAGTCCGACCCGACCATCGTCTATGGGCTCGTGTTCGGCAAGGGGACGCTGGGACATTCGATCACAAAGGCCGAACTCGATCAGGCGACGCCCTACAATACTTACAATATCGATGGTCTTCCGCCCGGACCGATCTGCAATCCCGGCAAGGCGGCTCTGGAGGCGGTGGCCAATCCAAGCCATTCGAAGGAACTCTATTTTGTCGCGGACGGCACGGGGGGCCATGTTTTCGCGGAAACGCTCGATCAGCATCTGAAGAACGTCGCGCATTGGCGGCAGATCGAAAAGGACGCCAAGGACCGCTTGGCGCCCGAAGCCTCTCCGCCTGGCTTCGCGCCGCCCACGACGCGGGGCGATATCGCGCCGCCTGATCCCGACGCGTTCGGAGCGCTGGCGCCGGTTTCCCCATCGGCGCCGATCCACCCACGGGATCCCAAGGCTTTGGCGTCGGCCGCACGGGCGGGTGCCGATCCGAAGAACCCGAAAGCGTTGGGCGGCTTGGCGCCCGTGGCCGCGGCGACGCCGGCGGGCGCGCTGTTGGCGAGCAAGCTCGCCAAACTCGGCGCTTCCCTTGAAAAGCGCGAAGCGCTGCTCGGCGACGGCGGCGCGCTTTCCGCGGCCAAGATCGCGGGCAAGTCGATGGAAGAACTCGGCATCGTCGTGACGGGCGTCAACGATCAGCCCGAGATCGTCAAATTCCCCGGCGAGGACGACGCCGCTGCGCCTTCGGGACCGGTGGCGAGCGTCCCGCTATCGCCCGCCGCCCTTGCCGACCAGAAGGCGCGTGAAGCCCGTTGGGGCGACGCGCCCGCGGGCGATCTGCGCGGCGGTGTCGTGGCCGATAATTCCACGCCAACGACGACCACCCGCCCGCGCGCGTTCGACGCTTCCGAAGGCACTCGCCTCGATCCGCTGCTCAACAAGACCTACGATCTCAGCTACGCGAAGGTCATACCCGACGATATCAAGTAGCGGGCCGACCGCGAGGAGCGAGGGTTTCCTGTACGAGAGCCAGCGCAATCGCGCAGGCGTTGGAAACGTTGAGGCTCTGGATCGCGCCGGGCAGGTGCAGCCGCGCCATCGCGTCGCAGCGTTCGCGGGTCAGCCGACGCAGGCCCTTGTCCTCGGCTCCCAGGACGAGCACGAGCGGGCGCGAGAGCCGGGCGTCGGCCAGAAGCCCGCTCGCCTCGGAATCGAGGCCGATCCGCCAGTAGCCGAGATCGCCGAGTTCGTCGAGCGCGCGCGCGAGATTGACGACGCTGCAGATCGGCACATGCTCCAGGCCGCCTGAAGCGGACTTGGCCAAGGCGCCGGTGAATTGCGGCGTATGCCGCTCGGTCGTCAGCAGCGCGTCCACTGCGAAGGCGGCCGCCGTTCGCAGGATCGCGCCGACATTGTGCGGATCGGTGATCTGGTCGAGCGCCACGACCAGGCCGTCGGCGGGTAATTCGGAAATGTCGATCGGGGCCAGGGGGCGCGCCTCGAGCAGCACGCCCTGATGGACCGCGTCGCGCGGGGTGCGCGCCGCGATGTCCTCGGCGGCGACGATTTTGGTTTCGACGCCGCGCGCCGCGATCTCCTCGACTAGACGCTCGGCGGCGGCTTCGGTCGCATAGAGGCGGACAAGTTCGCGGCGGGGTGCGCGCAACGCCGCTGAAACCGCATGGAATCCATAGATGCGTACGAAGTTGGCGCCCCCGCGCGGCTCGTGGCGCGTGGCTTTTTGCGGTCCGCCAGGGGGAGTGTTTCCGGCCTTCTTGCCGGGCGTAGTGGGCGTCAGCGCGTCTCCGATCCGTCCGCCGCGGCGATAGTCTTTGCGAGTCATGGCGCGCACCCGGTCTTATGGGCGCTTGCGACCGATCGCCAAGGGCCTGTCAGAAACGAGCGTTCTATCCGTCATTGCGAGAAATGCGAAGCCATCCAGACTGGGCGGCGCATCTGCAGCTGGATTGTTTCGCTGTCGCTCGCAATGACGGGAGTCGCGCGGAAGCTAGCTCAGCCAGAGCAAGGATTATCATCCAAAAGGTGACGACGTCCGCAACGATGAAGGCACGGCGACGGCTTGGGATGGCGCCAATGGGCCATCGCCGCGAGGCCCTGATATTCCGCTTCGAAATCTTGTTCGTGTTTCGCGTCTTGTTGTTGGGATTCGCAGTAGTTATCCCAAGTTGACTTTAATAAGGTCAAGAAGCTGGCATCCCGCGACCACAGAGAAGCGTGATATTTCTCGTCGAAAGTTGCTGTTCGCGCCATGTTTTACCTCCGTTCTAAGACAAAGGAAAACGCTCGAGCGATTGTCAGCGATTATTCGCGGCCAAAAAAATCCACCGTTTCGGCTTGCGGATCGAAAGGTCGCACCCGCAAGCGAGGCCGAGAAAACGCCGCGCTCGCTAAAGCCGAAACTGTACAACGCGAAAGCGCCGACAGTGTTCCAACCGGCGCTCAAATATTTTTGCATGCTCGTTTCGGCTCGGAATCCAGCCCCGTCGACGGTGGCGGCGCGGCTGCCGATTAGCTGCTCCCTCCCGCCGCGACAGCAAACCTGAGTGCGGTGGCTACGCCCACGAGCGCCACCATCGCACCGGATTGATCGGTCACCCGGATACGGCACCCCAGCGCATGGGACTTCGCCAATTCCACGATTCGCGGCCAGAGCACGTTCCGGTCGACGATGATAGACTGCACCGCCGCGATCGTGCCGTCACCGCTCAGGACCTCGAAATCGTGTCGGTCTCCCGTCGCGATCAAGCCGAGCGCCCGACTCGAAAGCCGGGCCGGTTCAAGTTCACCTTCGCCCGCAAGATGCAGGACTGCCTTTGCGAGGGCGATTTTCATCTCAGGTGTCTGTTGACTGGAGGGGAGAGTTCTCAACGCCTCATCCAACGCCATCCCCATTCGCGATAAGCTTTCGGAATCAAAATATTCGTGTCGAATCTGGGTCATTGCCTCCCTCCGCTTCGAGGCTGAACGATTTGATTATATAGAACCACGCGAACCGCGGCACTAAGAATTCTTAAATCATCCAGATCGG
>DASXYQ010000321.1:0-10836 GCA_036502445.1 Roseiarcus sp.
CATCGCGCGCGCAAACCCGCGCACGAGCGCCAGCAGATCATCGTCGTGGAAGGCTATGTCGACGTCATCGCGATGAGTCAGGCCGGATTTCCCCAAACGGTCGCGCCCCTGGGGACCGCGTTGACCGAGGACCAATGCGCGCTGCTCTGGGCTTTGAACGCCGAGCCGATTTTGTGTTTCGACGGCGACAACGCCGGCCGCAAGGCGGCGTTCCGCGCGATCGATATCGCGTTGCCGCTGATCGGCGCGGGCAAGAGCCTGAGTTTCGCGTTGCTGCCCGAGGGCCAGGACCCCGACGACCTCGCGCGCTCGGGCGGGCCGGAGGCGATCGGAGAGGTTCTGCGCGGCGCCAAGCCTTTCGCGGAAATGCTGTTCCTGCGGGAAACCGAGGGCCAAACGTTCGAGACGCCGGAACGACGCGCCGGCCTCGAGCGGCGTCTGCGCGAACTGACCGGCGCGATTTCGGACGAGACCTTGCGCAAGCATTACGCCGCCGACATGGCTCGACGGCTCAACGCCCTTTTCGGGCCGGCCCCGACTATCGCGCCGGCGCCCCGGTTTCGGGATCGTCCGCGCGGGGCTCGGCGCGGCGGCTTTTTCGATCCGGGACCTCGCGTCGGCATAGCCGGCGCGCATTTGCCGGCGCCGGGCCTGGCCGCGCGCAGGCCGCGCGAGGCGCAGCGCGAAATCGCAATCCTAGCCATCCTGATCGGCCATCCGGACCTGCTAGAGAGCCATTGGGAGGAGATCGTCGAACTGGAGCTCGCTTCGACGACCCTCACCGCCTTCCGCGCCCGCCTGGTCGATCTTCCGCCCGAGGCCTATGCGACGCCGGATGCGTTGGCGGCGGCGCTCGACGAGCGTGGCGACGGCGGCGAGCGGAAGCGCGTTCTGGCCGCCGCCGCGAGGATGCCGAACTGGTGGTGCCTGCGCGCCGAGGCGCCATTCGCGGACGCCGAAACGGCGCTCAGGCAGTGTCTAGCCTTGCAACGCAAGTCCGGGGCGTTACATAGGGAGTTGAAATTGGCCGAGGAAGCTCTTGGGGCCGATCCTACCGAACAAAATCTCGCCAGACTGCTCGATATAAAGGCGGGTTTGGCCGATCTGGCGAATGCCGAAGCGGCGATCGAGGGTTTTGGCGAACTTTCGGGTCGGAAGGAATCCGCGGTTTGACCCGATGTTTCAGGGTTAACGAGCGGTTAGGGGCGATGCCCGATTGTCGGGTCGCGAATCGGGCTCGGCCCGGGGCGCGGCCTTCGCATGCATCGGGCGGCGGGGATCCTTTCCGGATCTCGCGAGAAATTCGAACCGCGCAACGGCCCTGCGGGGGGCTCGGCTGCCCGGCTGACGTTCATTCCGCTGCGCGCGGGTTTTAAGGAGAGTCCGAATGGCCAAGACCGACGAGCCGAAACCCGAGGGCGAAGCGGTCGCGGTGGAAGCCGCCGATGGCCCGTTGCTCGATCTCACCGACGGCGCAGTCAAGCGGATGCTCAAGATCGCCAAGAAGCGCGGCTGGGTCACCCATGACGAATTGAACGCCATTCTTCCCTCGGAGGAGATCTCCTCCGACCGTATCGAGGACATCAATTCCATGCTCAACGAAATGGGCATCAGCGTCGTCGACTCCGAAGACGCCGAGGAGGCCGAGAAGGAGGCGCCCGAAGCCGCCGAGGAAGAGGAGCCCGAAGCGGGCGAACTCGTCGAGGCGCCACGTTCCACCGCGGTTGCGACCCGAAGCTCCGAGCCCGCCGAGCGGACCGACGATCCGGTGCGGATGTACCTGCGCGAAATGGGCTCTGTCGAGCTGCTTTCGCGAGAGGGCGAAATCGCCATCGCCAAGCGCATCGAAGCGGGGCGCGAGGCGATGATCGCGGGCCTGTGCGAAAGCCCTCTGACGTTCCAGGCGATCATCATCTGGCGCGACGAGCTCAATGAGACCAAAATCCTGTTGCGCGACATCATCGATCTCGAGGCGACCTATGCCGGCCCCGACGGCAAGAAGACGCCGAAAGTCGACATGACCGCGCCCGGCGCCGCCGAGGCGCTCGCCGCACAGATCCGCGAGCGGATCGCGCCCTCTACGGCGCCGCAGACGCCGCCCGAGGGCTTCGACGGCGAATCGCCGCCCGCGCCCGACAGCTTCGACGACGACGACGATCTCGAGAATTCCATTTCGCTTTCCGCGATGGAAGCCGAACTGAAGCCGAAGGTTCTGGAGACCTTCGATCGGATCGCCGACGCTTATAAGAAGCTGCGACGGCTGCAGGATCAGAACGTCGAGAACAAGCTGAAGAACGAGACGCTGTCGCCGGCCCAGGAGCGCAAATACAAGGCGCTGAAGAAGGACATCGTCGTCGACGTCAAGTCGCTGTCGCTCAACCAGAACCGCATCGACGCGCTGGTCGAGCAGCTCTACGACATCAACAAGCGGTTGATCGGCCTCGACATCAAGCTGATGCGGCTCGCCGAGTCGCACCGCGTCTCGCGCGACGATTTCATCAAGAACTACCAGAATTCGGAGCTCGATCCGAAGTGGCTGCTGCGCGTCTCCAAGCTCGGCACCCGCGGCTGGAAGGATTTCGTCGCCGCCGACAAGAACCAGATCCGCGACATCCGCACCGAGATCCAGTCGCTCGCGCAGGAGACGGGCCTCGAAATTCAGGAATTCCGCAAGCTCGTGCAGATGGTGCAGAAGGGCGAGCGCGAGGCGCGGCAGGCCAAGAAGGAGATGGTCGAAGCCAACCTTCGCCTCGTCATCTCGATCGCGAAGAAATACACCAACCGCGGCCTGCAGTTCCTCGACCTGATCCAGGAAGGCAATATCGGCCTGATGAAGGCAGTGGACAAGTTCGAATACCGCCGCGGCTACAAGTTCTCCACCTACGCGACCTGGTGGATTCGTCAGGCGATCACGCGCTCAATCGCCGATCAGGCCCGAACGATCCGCATTCCGGTGCACATGATCGAGACGATCAACAAGATCGTGCGCACCTCGCGGCAGATGCTGCACGAGATCGGCCGCGAGCCGACGCCGGAGGAACTCGCCGAGAAACTGGCGATGCCGCTGGAGAAGGTGCGCAAGGTGCTCAAGATCGCCAAGGAGCCGATCAGCCTGGAGACGCCGATCGGCGACGAGGAGGACAGCCATCTCGGCGATTTCATCGAGGACAAGAACGCGATCCTGCCGATCGACGCGGCGATCCAGTCGAACCTGCGCGAGACCACGACCCGCGTGCTCGCGTCGCTGACGCCGCGCGAGGAACGCGTGCTACGCATGCGCTTCGGCATCGGCATGAACACCGACCACACGCTGGAGGAAGTCGGCCAGCAGTTCTCGGTGACCCGCGAACGCATCCGCCAGATCGAGGCGAAGGCGCTGCGCAAGTTGAAGCATCCGTCGAGGAGCCGGAAGCTGAGGAGCTTCTTGGACAATTGAGGCGGAGTCGGCAGTGCGGCGGAACGACGTGATAGGCCTTCGATCGGTTCCGCCGAACTCGCCCCGGCCGCTCCGCGCTCGGAGATCGCATGAAGGTGCGCGATATGATCCGACTCGTGGAAAACGACGGATTGGTGCATGTCGCGACACGCGGCAGTCACAGGCAATTCAAACACCCAACCAAAGCGGGTCGTGTGACAATTGCGGGCAAGCCTTCCGATGATCTCGCCCCCGGGACGCTGAACAGCATCCTGAAACAAGCCGGAATGGTGGAGACTCGTTGATGCGCTACGCAGTAGTTATAGAAAAGGCTGCCAGCAATTATTCCGCCTACGTGCCGGACCTGCCGGGCTGTATCGCGACCGGCGAAACGATTGCAGAAGTGGAGCGGGAGTTGCGCGAAGCGATCCGCTTTCATGTCGAGGGGCTCGAGGAGGACGGACTTCCCATCCCCCCGCCGAGCGCGGTCGCCGAATATGTAGAAACCTGAATTTGGTTGAGCCACGTCAAAGCGAGCGCCACGGCAAGACCCAGGTAAGCGGTCATTTTGAGGCGCCGCGCCGCGCCGGATGAAGGGCGTCGAGACTAGATGGATGAGCTTCCGATTGTCGATGTGGTCGAGGCTCGGGCGCTCGGCGGCTACCGACTCTGGTTGGGGTTTTCGGATGGCCGCGAAGGCGTCCGCGACATCTCCGACTTCATCGCCGAAGGCGGGCCGATGGTCGAACCGCTTCGGGCGCCGGAATTTTTTGCGCGCGTTTTCGTTCAAATGGGCGCGCCTACTCGGCCGAACGGCTTGGACCTCGACCCGATCAATCTCTACATGAACATGCGGGATGATGGACAGTTGACGCAGGTCGGGGCGATCTGAGGCCAATCCCTTCTCCCGCTCGCGGGAGAAGATGGCGCGAAGCGCCCGATGAGGGCCGCCGTAATTCCCGCGACCCTCACCCCAGCCCTCTCCCGCGAGCGGGAGAGGGGCGGCTACTTCCCCTTCAATTCGCGAACGCCTGAATCCCGGTTATCGCCCGCCCCAAAATCAGCGCGTGGATGTCATGCGTCCCTTCGTAGGTGTTGACCACCTCGAGGTTCACCAGATGCCGCGCCACGGCGAATTCGTCGGAGATGCCGTTGCCGCCCAGCATGTCGCGGGCGGCGCGGGCGATTTCGAGCGCCTTGCCGCAGGAATTGCGCTTGACGATCGAGGTCAGCTCGACCGGGGGATGGCCGGCCTCCTTCATGCGCCCGAGCCGCAGACAGGCTTGCAGCCCGAGCGCGATTTCGCTCGTCATGTCCGCCAGCTTCTTCTGGATGAGCTGGTTGGCGGCGAGCGGCCGGCCGAACTGCTTGCGGTCGAGCACATACTGCCGCGCGATGCTATAGCATGCCTCGGCCGCGCCCATCGCGCCCCAGGAAATGCCGTATCGCGCGGCGTTCAGGCAGGTGAACGGCCCCTTCAGGCCGGAAACCCCGGGCATCAGGTTTTCCTCGGGAACGAAGACGTCTTCCATCACGATCTCCCCGGTAATCGAGGCGCGCAGTCCGACCTTGCCGTGGATTGCCGGCGTGTTCAGCCCTTTGGCGCCCTTCTCGAATAGAAATCCGCGGATGACCCCGTCCTCCGTCTTCGCCCAGACCAGGAAGACGTCGGCGATCGGGGCGTTGGAAATCCAGGTCTTTGCCCCGGTGAGGCTGTAGCCGCCGGAGACTTTTCGCGCGCGCGTGACCATCGAGCCGGGGTCGGACCCGTGATCGGGTTCAGTGAGGCCGAAGCAGCCGATCCATTCGCCCCTGGCGAGCTTGGGCAGGAACTTCTCTTTTTGCCCCGGCGAGCCGAACGCCTCGATCGGGGTCATCACCAGCGAGGATTGCACCGACATCTTCGAACGATAGCCGCTGTCGATGCGCTCGATCTCGCGTGCGATCAGCCCGTAGGCGACATAGCCAAGGCCGGCGCCGCCGAATTCGGGCGAGACCGTCGCCCCGAGGAAGCCGAGTTCGCCCATCTCGCGGAAGATCGACGGGTCGGTCGCCTCCTCGCGAAAGGCTTGCAACACGCGCGGCGCCAACTTGTCGCGGGCATAAGCGTGCGCGGTCTTCTGGACCATGCGCTCTTCTTCGGTCAGTTGCGATTCGAGATCGAAGGGATCCGCCCAGTTGAAGCTCATTTTGTCCATGAATGATCCTCCTCCGCCGGCGGCTCGCGACCCTCTCGTAAATACTCCCGCCGCGGCGACGTCAATCGGGCTCACCCCCGTCGATGCCCCCGTCGACGATCGCTTCGGCCTCGATCTCGACCTCGTAATCGCCGACCAGGCGGGAAATCTCCAGCAAGGTGTTGGCGGGCCGGATTTCGCCGAAATAGCGGCCGTGGATGCGGGAGACCGGCTCGCATTGCGCGGCGTCCTTCAGGTAGACCCGCGTGCGCACGACGTCCTCGAGCCTGCCGCCGAGCGCCGAAAGGCTCGCGGCGATCTTGTCGAGAATAAACACAGTCTGCCCCGCGGGATCGCCGGGACAGACGACCTCGCCCGCGCCGTGCGTCGCGGTGGTGCCGCTGACCAGGATGCGGTTTTGCACGCGCACCGCGCGGCTGTAGCCGGCGATCGGCTCCCACAGGCTTCCCGAGTCGACGCGCCAGCGGTCGGTGCGGCCGGCGACGCGAACCGCAGAATAGACCTTCGGCAGGCTTTCCAGATGGTGGCTGAGGTCCCCGGAGGCGGTGAGAAACGGCGCGCGACGATATTCGTCGCCGCAGTCTCCCGCCAGCGGCTTTGTTTCCGCCAGCGCCGCGTCGATCGTCGCCCGGTCCTGCGCGTCCAGCTCGAAGCCGAACGCCTTAACATTGTCCCCGCTGTGGTCGTGCTCGCCGAGCCGCGCGCCGACGATCACGGCGGCGACGGCGGGATGATCGAGCGTCCAACGCGTCGCGACATTGGCGAGCGAAACGCCGTGCCTGGCCCCGACGTTCGCCAGCGCGCTGAGGATGCCTTGAAACGCGTTCCAGCCGCCGATCGCGTCGACGAACCGTTTGTACTTGGACTTGCTCCAATCCGCGATCTCGCCGGCCGACGGCTCGGGCCGGCCGACCCAGCGTTTGGCGATCAGCCCGCCCCCCAGGGTCCCGTAAGCCAGCAGCCGCACCCCGTGCGCGAGACAGAACGCGCTCATCTCGCCCGCCGCGCGCCGATCGAGCAGCGAGAAGGAAACCTGGTTGGAGACGATCGGGACGCCATGTTTGACCAGCAAGCGCAGATGCGCGGTATCGAAATTGGTGACGCCCAGATGGCGGATCCAGCCTCGCTCGCGCAGAGCCGCCAACTCCTTCATGGCGTCGAGATAGCCGGGGTGCTCGAAGGTCCACCAGTGAAATTGCAACAGGTCGATCGTCTCGACGCCGAGCCTCGCCCGTGCACGCTCGACACCCTCTCGCACGATCTCGCGCGTCATCGGCCCTGGCGTCGGGCACCACTTGGTAAACGCGACCGGGCGGCGGCCCGCGCCCGCCGCCTCGCCCGCGGCGACGCGCTGGAGAAACCGGCCCGCGATGGCTTCCGCGCTGCCGTAGTGATCGGCCATGTCGAAAGTATCGAAGCCGGCGCGGGCGTATTCGAGCATCGCGCTCGAGGCGACCTCAGGATCGAACGTTCCCGCGCGCTCCTGGTCCGCGACTTGCCAAAGCCCGGTTACGATGCGGCTGATCTTTAGGTCCGGCGCCAGCAGAGTGCGTTCGGGTGTCAGCATCGGCTGTCCTCATTCATCGAGATGGCGCGAGACGATCGTCCGCTCGCCGATCAGACCGCGTGGCCGCAGCAACAAAGCCAGGGCGAGAAAGACGCCGATCGCGACGATCTGCAAGGACGAAGCGCGGGCCTGTTGGTCGGGCGGGAAGACGGCGCCGATCGCGGCGCTCGAGGCGCTCCACAGCGCCCAGACGAGAACGCCGCCGAGTATCGCGCCTTTGTTGTTGCCGGAGCCGCCGAGGATCAGCATCGTCCAGACCAAAAACGTCAGGCTGGAGAGGTAATTGTCCGGTGCGATGAACCCGATGAAATGCGCCTGCACCGCGCCCCCCAGCCCCATGATCGCGCCTCCCAGCGCGAAGGCTTGCAGGCGATAGCGGCTCGGGCTCTTGCCGAGCGCCGCCGCCGCCTTCTCGTCCTCGCGGATCGCGCGCAATACGCGGCCCCACGGGCTGCGCGCGAGGCGCTCCAGCGCGACATAAAGCGCCAGAGCGAGGGCGGCGACCAGCGCGAGATTGAGGCCGTTGAACAGCAGCGGCCGGTCCGCGAGATCGCCGAACGGTCGCGGAATGAAGGCGATTCCATAGGGTCCGCCGGTCAGCGCCTGCGCGTTGAGCGCGATGAGATGGATCGTCACGGCGACGCCGAAGGTCGTGATCGCGAGATAATCCGCTCGCAGCCGGAGCGTCGCTATCCCGATCAGCGCCGAGGCGGCGCCTGCGATCGCCATCGCGCCGATCCAGCCCGCCGCGATCGGCAGGCCAAACCCGCCCCAGTGCGCGTCGGTCGCGGGCGTCGTGAGCAACGCGGAGACATAGGCGCCGATGCCGACGAAGCCGGCGACGCCGACGTTGAACAGGCCGGTCTGCCCCCATTGCAGATTGAGGCCGAGACAGATCAGCGCATAGGAGAGCGCTGTCGTCAGAAAGAACGAGCCGTATACAGCCAAACTCGGCGCGGAGGACATCATTCCCGCGCGCCGAACAGGCCGGTCGGCCGGACCAACAGCATCGCGATCAGCAGCACGAAGGCGACCGCGGCGCGCCATTGCGCCCCGACCGTCGCCGCTGCGGCGGCCTCGGCGACGCCGACGATCAGCCCTCCGACGAGCGCGCCGGAGACGCTGCCGATGCCGCCGAGGATCGCCGCCGCGAACAGCGGCAGCAAGAGATCGAAGCCCATGAACGGGCGGATCTGCACGGTCAGGCCGACCATGACGCCCGAGGCGCAGGCCAGCGCGCCGCCGAGCAGCCAGGTCACGCGCACGACCTGCTCGACGTCGACGCCTGCGACACGCGCGAGCGCGGGATTTTCGCTGACCGCGCGCATCGATCGGCCGATCTGGGTGCGGCTCGAGAGGACGTGCAGGGCGAGCACCAGGACCGCGGTCAGTCCGACCAGCGTCAATTGGTCAGGAGTGGCGCGCACGCCCCAGCCGAGCCGGATCGCGATCTGCAATTCGCGTGTGAAATAGGCGGGGCGCGAGGTGAACAGAAATTCGAGCAGGCTGCGCAGCGCCATCGAGGCTCCGAAGCTGGCGATCACGATCGTGATGCTGCTCGCCTTCTCGCGCAGCCGCGCGAACAGGGCCCAGTCGAGGCCGAGAGCGAGCGCGCCCGTCAGCGGCATCGCAACGATGAGCGCGAGGATCAGGCCCCAGCCGAACGAGAACGGCCCGATCGGCGTCGAAGCGCCGCCGGCGAGCCAGCCCAGGGCGGTCGCAACGAGAAGCGCGAAATAAGCGCCCCAAGCGATGAATTCGCCTTGAGCGAAATTGGCGAAACGCAGGATCGAGTAGGTGAGCGTCACGCCGATCGCGCCAAGGCCTATCATGGCGCCCGTGAGCACGCCGTCGGCGACGAATTGCAGGTTCACGCGCGCGCTCCACCGAGATAGAGCGCGGCGACGCGCGCGTCGCCCCATAATTCCGCGGCGCGCCCTTCGTGGCGGTTGCGCCCTTCCACCAGGATCAATCCGCGATCGGCGATGGCGAGCGCCGCGCGCGCGTTCTGCTCGACCAGCACGATCGCGACGCCGCTCGCGCGGATTTCCGCGAGCCGCGAGAACACGCCTTCCACCAATTTGGGCGACAGGCCGGCGGAGGGCTCGTCGAGCATGAGCACGCGCGGCGCGGCGATCAGGGCGCGCGCGATCGCCGCCATCTGGCGCTGTCCGCCGGAAAGTCGCCCCGCTGGCAGCCGTCGCTGCCGCGCGAGATCGGGAAAGAAGCGATAGATTTCGGCGATGCGCCGGGTGCGCTTGTCGGACGGCAAAATGCCCGCCGCCAGCCGCAGATTGTCCTCGACCGACATTCCCGTGAAGACGTTTTCGGTCTGCGGCACGAAGGCGAGACCCTCTCGAACCATCCTATGCGCAGGCAGCCGGGTGATCTCCTCGTCACCTAAAAAGACCGCTCCCGAAACAATCGGCGCAACGCCCGCGATTGCCTTGATCAAGGTCGACTTCCCCGCGCCGTTGGGGCCGAGCACCGCGACGATCTCTCCCGCCGCGACCGCCAGCGAGGCGCCGTTGACGATCGGCACGCCGGGCTCGTAGCCGGCGACGAGGTCGCGCACGACCAGCGCGCTCACGGGCTGCCGCCCAAATAGGCCTCGATGACGGCGGGATCGCGCGCAACTTCCGCAGGGGCGCCCTCGGCGAGCCGCCGGCCGCTCGCCATCACGATCACGCGGCCGCAGAGCCGCGCCACCATGTCCATGTTGTGCTCTATGACGAGGAACGTCACCCCGCGTCGGTTGATCTCGACGATGCGCTCGATGATGGTCTCGAGCAAGGTGGGGTTCACGCCTGCCCCCGGCTCGTCCAGCAGGATGATCGAGGGCTCGGCCATCAGCACGCGCGCGAGTTCGAGCAGCTTGCGCTGTCCGCCTGAAAGTTTTCGCGCGGGCTCGCGCGCGAGGCGCGAAAGCGTCATGAAATCGAGCCACGCCATCGCCTTTTCCAGCGTTTCGCGCTCCTCGCGCGCCACGCGACCGGCGCTGAGCCAATTCGGAAGGATGCGCTCGCCGAATTGAGATTGCCGGCCCAGCATGACGTTCTCGACCAAGGTCATGTCAGGGAAGGGGCGCGGAATCTGGAACGTCCGCCCGAGCCCCATGCCGATCCGGCGATGGGCCGGGGACGCCTCGGCGGCGCGGCCGTCGATCAGCACGCGCCCGGAATCCGGACGCTGGCTTCCCGCGAGCAGATCGAACATCGTCGTCTTGCCCGCGCCGTTGGGGCCGATCAGCCCCGCGATTTCGCCGGCTCGGACGGCAAGCGAAACGCCGTCCACCGCGACGAAGCCGCCGAACCGCTTGACTAGGCTCTCCGCGACGAGAACGGCCGAATTCCCCTCCCCGTCCTCACGGGGACGGGCCAGGGGTGGGGCAGGCGCCGCTTCACGAAGTTTCAAAGCCGTCTTCCCGCGTCGCGGAATTCCCTCCCCGCAAGGAGAGGGGAGTACGCGGCACCATTGTGCAATCCCCCAACTTTCCGCTTCCATCTCTGGCCGAAAGTAACCATCCCCCGGCAAAGCCGGGGGCCTTCAGGATGTGAGCCGCTCAAAGCGGCTGAATGGGGTCGCTGACGCGACCCGGTTTATGGCCACCTAAAGGTGGCTGAGCGGGGACGCTGGCGCGGCCCCGATTTATGGGC
>DASXYQ010000322.1:0-4367 GCA_036502445.1 Roseiarcus sp.
GTTTCGTGGCGACGCCCATCGCGCGCTGCGCGGCTCGGAGACGCTCATCGAAATTGCGGGAAGGAACGGGTCGGCGTTTTATCTCATGCTGGGAACGATCCAGCGCGGATGGGCGCGCGCGCGACTCGACGGGGGGGATTCTGGATTAGCGGAATTTCGACAGGCAATGGCTAAATATTTCGAACATGGCAATCGGTTTTCAGCGCCGCTCTACGAAGGCCTGTACGCGGAACTCGAAGCCGAACGGCAAAGCGCCGATGCGGCTCTGACACGAATCGACGAAGCCTCGGCGCTGGCGCAGCAGACAGGCGAACGACGAATCGACGTTCTGTTGCACCGCATTCGCGGCGACATCCTGTGCAGGGTGCATCCCGACGACCCCGCTCCCGCCGAGCAAGCCTACCTCGCCGCCATCGCCGTCGCGCAACAGCAAAGCGCGCGGAGCTTCGGGCTGCAAGCGGCGTTCGCGCTGGCGAAGCTCTACCAATCGACTGGCCGCCCCGTCGAGGCGCACGACGTTCTCGCGCCCGCGCTCGAAGGCTTTTCGCCGACGCCGGAGATGGCCGAGATCGCGGAGGGCCAAGCGCTGCTCGCCGAGCTGGCGGAAAAGGTTGGCGCGACCGCTCGACGGTCTACTGCGAAACTATCGTGAAAGAGCGCAACTTGCGCTCGCAAGTAGATGAAGTGTTTTTAATTGGGCTTCAGTCTTCGAGTCGTTCGGGAAGGCGCCGCGAGAGGCTGGCATCGCGGCCAATCACCCGGCCCCTCACCCGACCTCTCCCCGCAAAGAGGCGGGGAGACGGGACGGCAGGCGGCGCAGTAGCGGGCCGAAAGAAACGCAAAGGCAAGCTCGCCCTTTGCCGAGCCGACGATACGGCTTGGGCCTCCTCTCCCCGCTCTTGCGGGGAGAGATGAGGTGAGGGGCCGGGGTGATTGGCCGCGCGACGGCCGCCAAGGAAAAGATGTGCACCTCGGCGACGACTAGCGTTTTCGTGACATTTCGTTTTTGATACAGAGAATTCATGGTATGCCATAAATTCGACTCTACCGAACTATCGCAACTCTTGCACCCGGAGCCGCCCGATGACCACGCCGCATGCCGTTCCCGTCCGCCGCACCGCCCGCGAACGCGAGGAGCGGCGGATCAGGATCATGGCGATGGTGCGGTCGGGATTTTCCTATGAGGAGATCGCGCGCGACGAACGTGTTTCGCGCGAGCGGATCCGGCAGATCGTCACCCAGTCCCTGAAGACGGACGACCGGGCGGACCGGGTCGATCAGGCGCGGCTGCAGATGGCCCGGCTGGAGCCGGCGCTGCGACTCGCCGCGCGCGGCGTCGACAACGGCAAACTGAGCGCGATCTCCGCTCTGCTCAAGGTGCTGGACCGGCTGGACAAATACGGTGCGGTGGTCGAACTTGTCGCCAAGGACTATGAGGGCGCACACGAGCGGCTGATGACGTTTGTCAACAAGGCCGCCGAGCGGGTGTTGGGACCGCCTCCGGCCGACTGGGGCGCGCACCGCGGCGAGGCGTCCGGAACCGCCCACAGCGGCCAGGCGGAAGCGTCCGCCGAGCCCAAAAATTTGGAAACCGACTCTTTGGGTTTGGGAGCCTTGTAACCCCTTGAGATTCCACGAAACCACCAAAGAAATGTTTGGAAAAGCTTGGAGCCAAACAGCCTAGATTTGGAAAAGCTTGCCAAAAGCTTGGAGGCCGCGGGACGGCGCGACCAGCGCTGACGTAGCCGCGCTCGTTACGCGGTTCCCGGCGGAATGACCGTGACAATGAAGCTGACGGGCTTCGCCTCGTGCCCCCAAAATCTGTGCGAAAGCGTCATCTCCGTCCTTTTCGCGAGCGGCGTCGCGAGCGCGGCGGTCGCGGCCAGACACTCGGCGTCGGTCGTCACGCAGACCGACAGCAGGCCCTTTTCCGCGAGCGCTCGCGGCGTTACCCATTGGTTGGCGAAATAGTCGAAGCGGACGAAGACGTGCGGGCGCTCCGTGCTGTAGAAGGCGAGCGCATTGTCGTAGCGGGGACTGCCGCCGACATAAGCGAGCGGCCTGCCGGTCGTCTCCCGCCAGAACCTAGTCGCGGCTTCGGCGAGTTCCTTGCGCGGCTCCGTGTCCTTGGAATTATGCGAGAACCACGCCTGGCCGAGCGCGATGGCGGGCGAGGCGGCCAGCGCCCCCAAGCTGACGCCCGCCGCGAGGCGCACGGAGAGCCAGCGCAGCCGCTCGAGGCCGCGAGATCCTGCGATCTCGATCGCCAGCAGCGGCATCAGGCTGAAAGTGCCGATCAGCATGTTGGTCGAGACTTTCGTGCGCAATGTGACCCCGGCGAGAACGGTCAGCATCAGCGGCGCCAGCGCGAGCGTCGCCAGGAGCCGGAACCGCGGGTCGCGCGCGTGGACAGGAATGGCGTCGCTTCGCGGCGCGAGAGCGGCGGCGACCGCGACGAGCGCAAAGACGACGGCGTTTTGCGCCAGGGCGCCGAAAAAGGCGGTCGCGGCGTAGAATGCAGCGGTTCCGTAGCCGCGTCCGGAAATTCGCGAGAGATATCGCACCGGCGGCGCGCCGCTCGTCAGCAGCCACCAGACGTGAGGCGCGCAGAGCGCGGCAGCGACCGCGATCGAAACATACGGCGAAGCCGAGCGAAAGTATCGCGCGCGGTCTGGATGCTGGAGCGCCGCGAGAAAACAGGTCGCTCCGAGAATCAGAGCATAATACTTGGACAACAGCGCCAGGCCCATACCGACGCCGAACAGGATCGCATCGACGATCCCGCCTTCGTCGATCGCGCGCAGGAAGAAGTAGGCCGTCCACGGCCAGATCGAGAGGAAAATCGAGTTCGCGTTATATTTGAAGGACAGGAACGTATAGAACGGCGTCAACAACAGCAGCGCGGTCGCCGCGATCCGTTTGTCGCCTCGAGCGAACCGGCCGATCAGCTTCCACGATCCGAGCAGGCCGATCGCGGCGTTGAGGCTGGAGAGGATCGCGAAGGCCCAGCCGGCGCGCGGAAACACCATGAACCAGGCGCCGCAAATCCAGGCCCAGAATGGCGGATGCTGGTTGTAGCCGAGCTGGAATTCCTGGCCCCAGGCATAGGCCTCGGCCATGTCGTGATGGATCGAGGCCTGCGATTCCGCGATCGCGAAATAGACGGACCAGACCGCGACGAAGGCCACGAACAAGGCGGCGACGATTTGCGCCGGCGGGCCGGGCTCGGCGGCGTCCACTTCTGTCCCATCCGCCATTTCGCCTTCGCACTCCCTTCGACCGCGGCCGCTTATCGGCCGAGAGGGCGGTCGGGGCAACGATCATTTGGACTGTTGTCATACCCGCGAAAGCGGGTATCCAGTGTGCCACGACGAACCCGCCCAAATTGGGAACCGCGGCGGAGGCGGTCGCCGCGTCGAAATCCCGGAAACGTGATGGCGTCCTGGATCCTCGCGTTCGCGAGGATGACATTCGAACCGGGCGCCGGACGCTACTCGAACCACTTGGCGTAAATCGCGGCGTAGGCGCCGTTCTCCATCGACAGGTGCAGCCATTGATCGACGAAGGCTTTCAGCGGGGCGTCGAGCGGCATCCAATAGGCTTTTTCCGCGAAGTCGAACGGCTTGTCCGGATGGATCGCGCAGAGCACGCCCGGGCGCTGCTTCTGCTGGAAGCGCGTCTCCGAGGCGTCGGTGATCATCAGGTCGGCGTCTCCTTTGGCGATTTGATCGAAGATCGTGAGGTTGTCGGGGTAGACGACGATCTCCGCGGCATGGAGATGCGCGCGGTCGAAGCGCTCGTTCGTCCCGCCGGGATTGGCGATCACCTTGACGCCGGACTGGTCGATTTCGGCTAGGGTTGCGTATTTGTCCTTGTCCGCGCAGCGGGCGATCGGCGTCTTGCCTTCGCGCATGTACGGCGCGGAGAAGAACCCTTTTTTCGCTCGGTCGACCGTCACCGAAACGCCGCCCATCGCGATGTCGAAGGCGCCCGCCTCGAAATCGCTGGCGAGGCGCGGCCAGCTCGTCGCCTCGAACTCCACCTTCACGCCGAGCGCGTCGGCGAGCGAGCGCGCGAGATCGATGTCGAACCCGGAATAGCCGCCCGTCGCCTTGTCGAGCGCCGTGAAGGGCCGGTAGTCCCCCGTCGTGCCGACGCGCAACACGCCACGCCGCAGAATTTCGTCGAGCCGCGAGTTCTGCGCCAGGGCGGGGAGAGGCGAGGCGAACGCCGCCAGGACGAAGAGCAATCGTATGATGCGCAAGGCTGGCCCTCGGGGTTCCGCCTATCGCCCAATGTCGCGCGACGCGCGGTCGCGGGCAAGTTGCGTGCGCTCTGTAGCGCTACACGGTTCGGTGACCATTCAA
>DASXYQ010000323.1:0-4130 GCA_036502445.1 Roseiarcus sp.
GGGAGCGTCGAGGTCGGTCGCGTCGGGGGCGGTCTTGCCTCCACGGGCGGGTCGCCATAAGTCTTTCCCCAATTCAGGCAAAATCAACGCAATCCTGGTTCGCGGCCGCGCTCGACGCGGCTGCTCGCTGGCGCGCCGGACCCGACGCATGACTTTCACGATCGCGCATCTCTCCGACGCGCACCTCAGTCCCGCGCCCTTTCCGGGCTTGCGGGAAATGCGGCTGAAGCGTTTCATGGGATATGTCAATTGGAAGCGGGGACGCGAGCGGCTCAACGACATGGCGATGCTCGCCCGATTGGTCGCCGACCTTCGCGCGCAAGAGCCCGATCACGTCGCGATGACCGGAGACGCCGTCAACATTGCGCTGGCCGCCGAGTTCGATCGTGCCGCCATTTGGATGAAGAGCCTGGGCGATCCGGCGAACGTGAGCTTCACCCCCGGCAATCACGACGCCTATGTGCGCGATGCGATGGAAGGGCTCGCTCGCGTCTTTGCGCCCTGGACGTCCGGCGATTCGCGCGCGCCCGGCGTCGAGCGCTTTCCCTACTTGCGCGTTCGCGGCGAAATCGCGCTGATCGGACTGAATTCGGGCGTTCCCACCGCGCCGCTGATGGCGTCGGGCCGTCTCGGCCGCAGGCAACTGGCTTCGCTCGGTCGGATGCTCGAGGATACGGGCTCCCGCGGGCTCGCGCGCGTGGTCCTGATCCATCACCCGCCGCTTTCGCGCGGAGCTTCCGCGCCGTTGCGCGGCCTCGACGACGCACGCGAATTCGAGCGGACGATCGCCCGTTTCGGCGCCGAGGCGATTCTGCATGGCCACACGCACAAGCGGATGGTGCATTATCTGCCTTCGTCTGCGACGCGCCGGGAAGGCGGGCTCGTTCCCGTCATCGGCGCCCCCTCCGCTTCGGCGGCGACGGCAGATCCGCGCCAGCGCGCTGGCTATTACCTGATACGGATCGAGCGCTCGGGTCCGCATTGGCGGGTCTGCGCTCGGGAACGTGGGCTGCTGTTCGAAAGCTCCGAGATCGGCGAGCGTGAGGCCCCTTCGATCTGACTGAAGGCCCGCAATGCTGGTCAGAAAGGCGGCGATCCGAAATTGGCCGCCCAGAACGCCCGGCCCCATGCGCTCCACGCGGCCCAGGCCCCTACGCACAAGATACCCACCAGGGCGAACGAACCCAACGTCATCAAGAGGAAGCTGAAAATATCAGCCGCCCTGACCCAAAATCCCCCGGCGGCCGCTTCGCGTTTGTCAGGCGGGACCGGCGCCGCCTCGCCGTTCTTGACGGCGCTCGCGCCATCGGCCAATTTTTTCGCGCGCGCCCTCGTTTTGATGGCGCCGTCCGACGTGGAGCGGCTGCGCCAATCCGAAGCGAGCGCCTGCTCGCGTTCGACGAGGCGGCGCGCAATATAATTCGTCATCGCCACGACGATACGGTCGACACTCGCGCTCTCCGCGATCAGGACGCGGCCGTGCCTTGTTTCCTGAAAAAACCGATACGTCCGGCGGTCATGCCCGAGATCGACAAAGCTGATCATATCGATGAATAGTCGCGGGCGTTCGCCGTGGACGATGCCGGCGTCGAACAGCTGGACGTCCTCCGGCGCCTGATCCAGGATCGGCCGGATCGCCTCCGCGAGCAATTCGAGCCGCACGATCTCGGCCTGACGCAAGTCGTCCACGGCTTCGCTCTGTTCAGCGCTTTCGACTCGGGCACGACGGACGGCCTGTTGCAGGCTCGGGGGAACCGCCTTGAGATGTTCCGGCTTGCTTTCTTCCATGTCCCGACTCGATTCACATTATATCGACTTATCGCATGGGCTCGCCAGGGGAAAGGGCAGTGCGCTTCCGTCCTGCTTCCGTCCCGTTCTTCGAAAAGGGTTCTTCGGCGCGGGACGACAGCCCAAGTTTTCAGAAGGGGTTCGCGCCTCCTATCCCCTCCCGCAATAGCGGGGAGGGGATCGCGGCGAGCTTCGCGACCTGCTATTCCCCTTCGAGCCCTCTCCCTGATTTCCCTTGGAGCCGCCGACATGAAGGCGAACGCCCTCCTGGACCTCTCGTCCGAAGCCGCGAGCGCGCTTTCGCAGGGCAAAGCGATCGTCGCGCTGGAATCGACGATCATCACCCATGGTATGCCCTACCCCAAAAACCTCGAAACGGCCCTGATGCTGGAAGAGACCGTGCGGGCAGGCGGCGCCACGCCGGCGACCATCGCCGTTATCGAGGGACGCTTCAAAGTCGGCCTCGCCCGCACCGCGCTGGAGAATTTGAGCCGGCTTTCGGGCGGCGTGGTGAAGGCCTCGCGCCGCGACCTCGCCGCCGTCGTCGCCCGACACGGCTCGGCGGGCACCACCGTCGCGGCAACGATGCATATCGCCGAACTCGCGGGAATCGAGATTTTCGCGACCGGCGGCATTGGCGGCGTGCATCGCGGCGCCGAGGAGACGTTCGACATTTCCGCCGATCTCGTCGAACTCTCGCGCACCAAGGTCGCCGTCGTCTGCGCGGGCGCGAAATCGATCCTCGACATCGACAAGACGCTCGAATACCTGGAATCGCAGGGCGTCGCCGTCTGCGGCTATCGCTGCGACGAATTCCCAGCGTTCTACGCCCGCTCCAGCGGCGTCAAGCTCGATCACCGTTGCGACGGCCCAGTGGATCTCGCGCGCATGATCCGCCTGCAACGCCAGATCGGCCCCGGCGGCCTCCTGATCGCCAATCCGATCCCGGAAGACAAGGCGCTCGACGCGCAAGCGATCGAGCGGCGCATCGCCGAAGCGGTCGCGGAAGCCAAGGCCAAGGGCGTTTCGAAGAAGGATGTGACGCCCTATCTGCTCGGCCGCATCGTCGAGTTGACCGAGGGGCGGAGCCTCGAGGCCAATATGGCCCTGGTGAGGAACAACGCCGCGCTGGCCGCGACGATCGCCGTCCAGCTCGAACTGCTCGAGCGTGGCTGAGGCGGGATCGCCCCGCGTCCTCTCGATCGGCGATGTCATGATCGACATCGCCGTGGCGCTGGAGGGTCCGATCGCGGTCGGCTCGGATCGGCGGGCGAGGATCGTGCAACGCCCCGGCGGCTCGGCCGCGACGCAGGCGGTCTGGCTCGCGCGCTTCGGCATGAGCGTCGATTTCGTCGGCCGGGTCGGGGCGGCGGATCATGCCGCCAAAACCGAGCTTTTGCGTCACGCCGGCGTCGAGCCGCATCTGGCCGTCGATCCCGGCCGCGAGACCGGCCGTCTGATCGCGATCGTCGATCCGACGGGCGAACGCAGCTTCCTGACCGATCGCGGCGCCAACGATGCGCTCGACGCCGCCGACATTCCCGACGCGCTGATCGACCGGGCCGATCACATCCACATTTCCGGCTATTCGTTCGTCGCCCCTTCGCCGCGGGAAGCCGTTCTGAGCGTGATGCGTCGCGCCACGCGCCCGGTCAGCGTCGATCCCGGCTCCGCCGAATTTTTGCGCGAGGTCGGCGCGGCGAATTTCCTCGGCTGGACGGCCGGCGCCGCGATGCTGTTCCCCAATTCCGAGGAAGCCGCTGTCCTCAGCGGGACCGACGACGCCGAAGCGCAGGGCGAGCGCCTTTCCCGGCTCTATCCGCTCGTCGTGATCAAGCGCGGCGCGGCGGGCTGCGAGGCCTGGCGCGGCGCCGAGCGTTGGCGCGTCGCAGCGCCGGCGGCCGAGGTCGTCGATACGACCGGGGCGGGAGATGCTTTCGTGGCGGCGTTCCTGGCCGCGAGGCTGAGGGGCGATCCGATCGAGGCGAGCCTGCGCCGCGCGGTCGCGGCGGGCTCGGCGGCGACGGAATTCCTGGGCGGGAGACCGGCGCCGTGAGGCGCTCAGAAGATTGTCGGCCCGCGAACCTGACGCGCGTTTTTCGATCATGCCGCCCATTCCCGACGGTCGGCTCGATGGAGGCTTGCCGCGGATAATTTCCCGGTCTCCTGACGTGCTGAGTTCCCTGCTGGCAGGGAAAAAAGCAGGGAATTTCGCCGATTCAGCCGATCTTTGCGAAAATCCGTGTCGAAAACATCTGCGAATCCAGTGATTTCGAGACAAATTCCCTACGCGGCGAGCAGGGAATTATTTCGCGCGAGCAAGGAATTTTTCGCCGGAGCAG
>DASXYQ010000324.1:0-6255 GCA_036502445.1 Roseiarcus sp.
GCCGCGATGTCCTCGCTGCCGGCCTGTCCGGCGAGTTCGAGCCGCAGCCGACGCCGGATGTCCGCATTGTCCTTGGCGAGAGCCATGAGGATGCCGGCCAGGCGGTCGGAGCCCAGAGCGGCCAAGTTCTCGACCGTAACGGTCTTCTTCGACGCCAAGATCGTCACTGCTCACACAAGCCGTCGAATCGCCTTGCGGCGACGCGGGTGTTGTGGACGGTATACTTGGAAGCGCGGTGACCGAGATAATCCTGGATAAGGCGCTGGTCAAAACCTGGTTGCCGAGCGAGAACCCGCAGGATTGGCTCCATTTTACAAAATACGCCGGCGTTAAAAGTGGCTCCCGTCCGCTCGTTTATCTGCAACCGCCAGCCTCCCGAATGCGCGAATGAGGCATCTTCGCCCGGCGCCCAAAAGCACAGCTTCGCGATCACTGGGCCTATCCGCCTTCAGTCGCCCTTGGCGATGTTGGCTTTGATGGCTTCGTTGACTTCTGCGCTCCTTTCCATGTGCGGAAGATGTCCGGCGCCCGCGACTCGGGTCACGAGGATGTGCGAGGGCAGACCCTCGGCGTGGGTCGGGGGAATGACGCAGTCCTCCTCGCCGACGATCACCGAGACCGGGGCCTTGGCCGCCGCGAGCGCGTCCCTTAGAAGGGTGCTCTGCGCGCCGCCGTCGAAGTTGGCGCCTGCGATCCGCCGCAGCGCCGCCTCCGACCCGTCGAGGCGTTTATACTTGATCACTTCCTCGATCATCTGGGCGGTGATCAGGCTCGGGTCGGCGACGAGGTTCTCCAGCACCGCCTTCAGCTTGCGCGCGCGGGTCTCCGCGATGAAGCCTTCGATAAAGTCGATGTTGATCTCGCGTCCCAGCCCCGCCGACGCAATCAGGCTCACGCTCGCCACGCGATCAGGCCGAGTCGCGGCCAGATGCGCCGATATCGCGCCCCCCAACGAATGGCCGACGAAATGAGCCCGGTCGAGGCCGAGGGCGTCCATCACCGCCAGCGTCGCATCCGCGAGTTCCGCTACGCTTCCCGTCCCGACCGCCTTCGTGCTCGCGCCATGGCCGGGCAGATCAAATGCGTGCACCGCGCGTCCCTCGGCGAGCGCTTCTTGATTGAACAGCCAGGAGGTCAAATCCGAGCCGAAGCCGTGCACGAGCAGCACCGGCGTTCCGTCGCCCTCGCCGACGCTCAGCACGCGCAAGGAAAGGTCGCCAGCCTGGATGTTCCGGGTCTGCGGTCCGCCGCCGGCCGAACGCTCTACCGGCGTGAATTCGGATTGGAACTTTTCGACGAACGCGTCTACCTCCGCGTCGGGAACCGAGGGATCGGCGATCACTGCGAGCAGCGCTCCAACCGACACGGTCTGCCCCTCCGGAACCACCAGCCGGCGGATCGTGCCCTCGGCGGGGCTTTCGAACACGTTGGCGATCTTCGAGGTCTCGATGTCGGCGATTTCCTGACCTTTGGTGACGGCCTGCCCCGGCGCGACCGACCATTTCGCCAGCATGCCTTCCTCCATGGCGAGGCCCCATTTCGGCATGACGATGGGTTGAATGGCCATGTGCGTGCTCCGTCTCCGCGTGGTCCCCGCCCGTCCGAAAGCCGGCGGGCGGCGGCGATACCGCGCTACCTCTCTTCTGTCAGCGCGGGATTTCGCGCGACGCAGCCGGGCCCTACTCCGCGGCCTTGGCCCGCGAATATCCCATGACCTCGCGCACGGCCGCCTCGATCTTCGCCACCGACGGAATATAGATGTCCTCCAGCGCCGGCGAGAACGGCACCGGAGCGTGCGGCGCGGTCACCATTTTCACGGGCGCCTTCAGCGAACCAAAGATTTCGTCCGCCACCAGCGCCGCGATGTCGGTGGCCATCGAGCACCGCGGGTGCGACTCGTCCACCACGATTACCCGGCCGGTCTCCCGCGCAGTCTCCAGGACCGTTTCGCGATCGAGCGGCGAGGTCGTGCGAAGGTCGACTACTGTCGTCTTCACGCCGCTCTTGGCGAGGTTGTCGGCCGCCTCGTTGGCGAAATTGACCATCCGCCCCATCGTGATGATCGTAACGTCGCGCCCTTCGCGGGTCACATTGGCCTCGCCGAACGGGATCGCATAGGGCTCGTCGGGCACCTCTCCCTCGACATCGTACATCGTCTTGTGTTCGAACACGATGACCGGATCGTCGTCCCGGATCGCCTGGATCATCAAGCCCTTGGCCTCGTAAGGGTTGGACGGCAGCACCACCTTGAGGCCCGGGATGTGGGTGAAGAGGGGATAGAGGCACTGCGAGTGCTGCGACGCCGCGCGGAAGCCGGCGCCGTACATGGTGCGGATGACCACCGGGGTCACCGCCTTGCCGCCGAACATGTAGCGGAACTTGGCGGCCTGATTGAAGATCTGGTCGAAACATACGCCCATGAAATCGACGAACATCAGGTCGGCGATCGGCCGCAGCCCGGTCGCGGCGGCGCCGATCGCGGCGCCGATGAAGGCCGACTCGGTGATCGGCGTGTCGAGCACCCGTTCGCCTCCGAATATCGGCATCAGGCCCTTGGTGACGCCGAGCGGGCCGCCCCAGGCGTCCTTCTCGCCGGGCGCGCCGGCGCCGCCCGAGACGTCCTCGCCCATCATGATCACGCGCGGATCGCGCTCCATTTCCTGACGGATCGCCTCGTTGATGGCTTGGCGATAGCTCTTCTTCGGCATCTTCGTCCCCTCAGTAGCGGTTGTAGACGTCGGTCGTCAGCGCGGACGCAAGCGGCATCGGCGCGACTTTGGCGTACGCGGCCGCGCGGGCGATCGACGCCTTCACCTCCGCGTCGACCGCGTCGAGTTCGTCGGGCTTGAGCAGCGAGGATTCGATGACGCGCTGGCGGAACTGCATCAGCGGGTCCTTCGCAGCCTTGTAGGCGGCGACTTCGCCGGGACCCCGATAGGTCGTCGCGTCGCCCTCGAAATGGCCGTAATAGCGCAGCACCCGCGAATGGATGAGGCTGGCGCCGCCGCCCGAGCGGGCGCGCGCGATCGCCTCTCCCGCCGTCTCGTAGACGGCGAAGAAGTCCGACCCGTCCACCTCGACCGAGGGCAGGCCGAAGCCCTGACCGCGGCCCACCTGCGTGCCGCCGACGGAATAGCTGCTCGCGGTCGCCTCGGCGTAGCCGTTGTCCTCGACCACGAATACCGCAGGAAGGTTCCAGACCTTGGCCAGATTGTAGCTTTCGAGAATCGTGCCCTGGTTGGAGCCGCCGTCGCCGACGAAACAGATCGCCACGCCGCCGGTCTTCAAGACCTTCGCCGTCAGCGCCGCGCCGCAGGTCAGCGGACCGCCGGCCCCGACGATGCCGTTCGCCCCCAACATGCCTTTGGAGAGGTCGGCGATGTGCATCGAGCCGCCTTTGCCGCCGCACAGGCCTTCGCCGCGTCCGAAGATCTCCAGCATCATCGCGTCAGTGTCGCAGCCCTTGGCGATGCAGTGGCCGTGGCCGCGATGGGTCGAGGCGATGACGTCGCGGTCGTCGAGATGCAGACAGACGCCGACGCCGGACGCTTCCTCGCCGGCATAGAGATGCACGAACCCCGGAATGCTCCCGGCGGAAAATTCATCGTGCACCGTATCCTCGAACTCGCGGATTGTCCGCATCTGACGATACGCGCGGAGCAACTCTTCCCGCGGCAATTGCAGTGCGCTTGCCATTTCTCTCCTCCCTTGCGCCGCTAAGACGCGGTCGACTTCGCCCGCATGCGCGCGTGATCCGCGCCGTCATGTCGGGACGAGAGCCGTCGCGACCGCGGTCGCGCCATCATTGTCCGTTCGCGAGCTTTTTGCAATGCCAAAGCCGGATCGCGCGGCGCGGACGGCGAGCTGGGAGCCGCAGGGCGAAGGTGGTGGAAGCGGGAGCGTTTTACCCTCCCACGGATCGACGCCAAACGCCGGGGCTGATCCCGACCAATGCTGAGAAATAGCGGGTGAAGTGACTTTGATCCGAAAAACCGCATGCCAACCCAACCTCCGAAAGCGGCATGGGACCGTTGCGAAGAAGCGTCTTGGCCAAGGCGATGCGCTGCTGGATGACCCATCGGTGCGGGGGAACGCCAACCGCTTTTCGAAAGGCTTTACTGAACTGCGAGAGAGAAAGACCACATTCGCTTGCGACTGCGGCCAAAGGCGCCTCTCCTGAGAGATTTTCGCGAAGCAGCTCTTTGGCGCGCCGTTCCTGATAGGGCGCGAGCCCACCGAGAATCGGCTGCTCTTTTGGCCGCATCCCGCCATATTTGGACGCGACGTGATGACCAACCGCGAGCATCACGTGATCCATGAAAAGGCGACTGACGCGATCCGGATTCCGGAAGAGCGGCAACAGCGTTTCCGCCAGACCGCGCAAAACTGGATCCTCACGAGTCACCGCGGGCTTGTAATGCAAGTCCTGAATGCGCGGCGCATTGGCGTCGTCCGCGATAGCGCTCAGCGCCGCCCGTGGAAAATAGAAATGCACCGTATGAAACGGGCTGTTCAAGTGGAATGTCGGATGCCGCTTGACGTCGTAGATAATGGTCTCGCCCGGTCTAATGGCTGAGACTGGCGCAGCTTTTCCGTTTTCCCAATACTCATATCGAGGGAAATTCTTGAAGTGCACACCGACGAGATACGCGTCCTCTTCAATCGGCGGGATCGAAAGCGCGTTCTGAGAGTTCTCGCATCTCATTTCGGTGACGGCAATGATCGTTTTGGGGAGCGCACGGGCGACAAAGGCCGTCGCCTGAGCGTTGAGCCGCTTGCCGAATGCTTCGCCATAACTATCGCTGTCGGGCATTGGCTTCCCAATCCAGTCTCATTCTCCGCCGTCCCAGCAGCGCGTTGCCGTATCCTCGGCGACCACTTCCCGCGCCGGCTTTGCCATGGAATGCGATGCTAAATTTTTTGACCGAGTCATACAAGACACGCCGTCTTGTGAAAGACGTCGCCTCGAACCCCCATAACTCTGAACCGTAGTGAGCGACCAGATCGCTTGGCGCGAAGCGTGGGATCATCGCATGGCCGGCGCCTCGCCAGATCATCAGCTGCAACAGGATCGACGGAGGAGAAGATGGCAAAAACGATGTCCACATATCGCGCAGTCCAGGCAGTGAGTCCTGGCAAGCTGGAGCTGACCGAAAAGCCGCTACGTGACCCGCCGGCGGGCCATGTCCGCATACGCGTCGAGGCCTGTGGCGTGTGCCATTCGGATTCCGCGACGGTGGAGGGGACATTGCCGATCGAGTGGCCGAGAGTGCCTGGCCACGAGGCGGTGGGACGAATCGATGTGATCGGCGAAGGCGTCGAAGGCTGGGCGGTGGGCCAGCGCGTCGGCGTCGGTTTCCTCGGCGGCAGCTGCGGGCATTGTGAGTACTGCCGCGATGGCGACCTCGTGAACTGCATAAACCAGGCCTACACCGGGGTACAGCAGGACGGCGGCTACGCCGAGGTCATGATCGCCAAGTCGAGCGGGCTGATGGCCGTGCCGGACGATCTCTCGTCGGTCGATGCGGCGCCCCTGTTGTGCGCCGGCCTGACGACCTTCAGCGCGCTCAGGAACGCGCCGGCGAGGGCCGGAGACCTAGTCGCGGTCTTCGGCGTTGGCGGTCTAGGCCACCTCGCTGTGCAATACGCGCGCCACATGGGGTTCGAGGTTGTCGCGATCGATCGCGGCGGCGACCGGGCCGAGCTGTCGAAGAAACTGGGCGCGCATCACTACATCGACAGCTCCGGCGCCGACGTCGCCAAGGCGCTCCAGGCGCTTGGCGGGGCGCAGATCGTGCTGGCGACAGCTTCGGGCGGCAACGCGGTCGCCGCCGCCCTCGGTGGCCTGCGACGCGGCGGCAAGGTGATCTCGCTCGGCGCGACCGATGAGCCGATCGAGTTGTCGGCATTTGATCTGCTGTTCAAGCAACTTGGCGTCGACGGCGCCCTCACGGGAACCCCGGCGGCCGGCGACGCCACGCTCAGATTCAGTGCGATGAGCGACGTCGCCCCCATGATCGAAACCATGCCGCTCGAAAGGGCAGCCGAAGCCTATGCGAGGATGATGTCCGGCAAAGCTCGCTTCAGGGTGGTTCTGACGATGACATGAGCATCCGGCCACGCCGCGGCTCGAGTGTCGAGGGAAGGACCATGTCCGGTTCGTGGCGCCAAGCAATTCGAAGGCGATCCTGAGATCTAAGCGAGGTTCCCAATGAATCGATTTCAGAAAATCTTCGACGCGCAGAAGGCGCTATT
>DASXYQ010000325.1:0-10331 GCA_036502445.1 Roseiarcus sp.
GCGCAGCGTCTTGTGGGTCGTGGTCGTCACGACATCCGCATGGGGCATCGGAGACGGGTGAATGCCGCCCGCGACAAGCCCGGCGAAATGCGCCATGTCGACCATGAGATAGGCGCCGACTTCGTCGGCGATCGCTCTGAAGGCGGCAAAATCAATGGCGCGCGCATAGGCGGAACCGCCGGCGACGATCATTTTGGGCCGATGGCGCAGCGCGAGATCGCGGACCTCCTCGAGATCGATCCATTCGCTTCGCGGATTCACGCCATAGGTCACGATCTCATAGTCGCGGCCCGTCAGCGTGGCGGGATGACCGTGGCTGATATGGCCGCCGGCGGCGATGTTCATCGAAAGAATGCCATCGCCCAGCTTCAACAAGCCGAGGAACACGCCGGCGTTGGCGTTCGAGCCGGAATGAGGTTGCACATTGGCGAAGCGGCAACCGAAAAGCTCGCGAGCGCGCCGCACGGCGAGCGCCTCGATCGCGTCGGCGAATTCTGCGCCGCCGTAATAGCGGCGATGAGGAAGGCCCTCGACCGTCTTGTTGGTCAGCACGGAGCCCTGGGCTTCCAACACCAGGCGGGAGACGATATTTTCCGACGCGATCAGTTCGATCCCTTCGCGTTGCCGGCGCAACTCGCCGCCAATCGCCTCGCTCAGTTCAGGATCCGACTCCAGACCTGCGGAAAAATAACCCTCGTGCAGATCGGGCATCATCCTCTCCCTCGTCATCTCGCCGCCGCGCCGGACAAATCCGACCTTCGGACCTGGCCGTTATGGGGACGCGATTTTCTTGCTCATATGTCATTGCGAGGTATCGGGCGGCCTCGGGCAGTAGGCGGTCGGCGACGGCCTGTGCGCCTGGTCGGCGGCTCCAACCTTCACAGCGCCTTCCTTGTCGCGGGATCGAATAGCGCGGCGCGCCATAAGTTGATGGCGACCGAGATTCGTTCGCCCGGTCGGCTCACGTCGTGGGCCTGCAATTCGGCGATGACCGCCTGGCCCGCCAGTCGGAAGGTCGCGTAGCTGCGCGACCCCGTGGGTTGGATGAGTTCGATCGTCGCCTCGACGCGCACGAGTCCCTCCGCCGGCGGTCCTGCGGCGACACGCTCGATATGCTCGGGCCGAAGGCCCAGAATGAGCCCCGCTCCATCGGCGGCCATAGGATCGCGCCCGCGCGGCAACGCCAGCTTCGGTGCGCCTTCGCCGAGATCGATGCAGGCGCCATCGGCCCCCCGCTCGAGCCGGCCGGTCAGGAAATTCATCTTTGGCGATCCGAGAAAGCCGCCGACAAACTGCGTCGCCGGGCGTTCGAAGAGGTCGAGCGGCGGACCCTGTTGCTCGATCTGGCCCTCTCGCAGCAGCACGATGCGATCGGCCAGCGTCATCGCCTCGATCTGGTCGTGCGTGACATAGATCATGGTCGCGGCGATTTCTTGGTGCAGCCGCTTTATTTCGCCGCGCATTTCGTCGCGTAGCTGGGCGTCCAGATTGGACAGCGGCTCATCGAACAGGAAGACTCTGGGATTGCGCACGATCGCGCGCCCGATGGCGACGCGCTGGCGCTGGCCGCCGGAGAGCTGGCGCGGATATCGCCCGAGCAATGGCTCGATCCCCAGCATGCCCGCAGCTTGCCTGACGCGCCGGTCGATCTCCGGCTTGGCGACTCGCCGCGCTCGCAGGCTCAGAGAGATGTTGCCGAATACGGTCATGTGCGGGTACAGCGCATAATCCTGGAACACCATGGCCACGTCGCGATCGCGCGGACGCATGTAATTGACCACTTCGCCGCCGATTTCGATGTCGCCGTCGTCGGCGTCCTCGAGCCCGGCGATCGTGCGCAGCAGCGTGCTTTTGCCGCAACCCGACGGACCGACGAGAACGGTGAACTCGCCGTCGGGTATGTCGAGGTCGATGCCCCGCACCGCGTGGACCGGGCCGAAGCGCTTGTGCA
This sequence comes from Roseiarcus sp., assembly GCA_036502445.1. Classification (GTDB taxonomy): domain Bacteria; phylum Pseudomonadota; class Alphaproteobacteria; order Rhizobiales; family Beijerinckiaceae; genus Roseiarcus. Next base: position 1,952 of record DASXYQ010000325.1, read on the forward strand.
GCGCCTTTATCTTGACGCTCGCCATCCTACGCCCTTTCCGTCATCCACGCAGCGCCCCCAGCGTGAGGCCGCGCACCAGATGGCGCTGCACCAGGATGCCGAGAATGATCGACGGGACGAGCGAAGTCGTCGCCAGCGCGCAGGCTTCCCCGTATTGCGCGCCCTGAAAGCCCAGAAACGCGCGAAACACCGTCGGCAAAGTGAAGGCGTATCGGCTGGTCAGGATCAGCGCGAAGAAGAACTCGGTCCAGATCGCGATGAAAACGAATACGGCGGTCGCCGCGATGCCGGGCGCGGCGAGCGGCACGGCCACCATCCGAAAGGCCTGCCAGCGGCTCAGGCCGTCAACCAGCGCCGCCTCCTCCAGCGACTTCGGCAGTTGGCGAAAATAGGCGTACATCATCCAGACCGACAGCGGCAGGGTCATGAACGTGTAGGCCACGATGAGCCCGAAGTGCGTGTCATAGAGGCCCCAGCCGCGAAAGAGCAGGAACAGCGGCAGCACGATGGCGACCGGCGGCAGGAAACGCTGGGACAGCACCCAGAACGCGAGATGCTGGCCGCCCGTATTGAAGCGGGCGAGGCTGTACGCCATCATCGTTCCCATCGCCGCGGACAACACCGTCGACGCGGAAGCGACGATCAGACTGTTCAGCAACCCTTGAAGCCCGCGATAGGAAAACAGCGCGGCCGTGTAATGGACTATTGTCGGTTGGGCCGGAAACCAGACCGGCGGGACGGTCAGATAATCGCTGCTCGGCTTGATCGACGTGATGACGACCCAGTAGAGCGGCGCAAGAACGAAGATCACAAACAGTCCGATCACCAGGAACCGCGCCGCGCCCGCGCCGAAGTTTCTCCGTCCGGACCGCCACCCTCCCGAATACGCCGCCATCACGCCGCCTCCGCGCGCAACAACCGCCGCACGACAACCATGATCACGGCGGCGAGCAAAATCAGGAAGATCCAGCTTCCGGCCGTCGCGATCGACAGATGGAATTGTTGGAAGCCGATCTGATAGAGGTAGAAGGACGTGGTGTAGGTCGCAGTGCCCGGGCCGCCGCCCGTCAACATGAAAATGATGTCGAACAGCTTGACCGAGTCGAGCAGACGAAAAGTGATGGCGAGCAGGATGATCGGCGCGAGCTGCGGCAGCGTCACGTAGCGGAAGGCCTGCAAGTGCGAGACGCCGTCCAATTCGGCGGCCTCATAGAGATGCGGCGGGATCGCCGCGAGCCCGGCGAGCAGAATGACGAACATGAACGGCGTCCATTGCCAGACGTCGGCGATCACGATGGCGAAATAGACCCACGGAACTTCGCCGACCCAGCTGATGTTGACGGCGTGCCCCAGCAGCTGGCTCAGCAAATAGTCGGCAGGACCAAACGGCCTTTGCAGGAACAGCGCCCAGGATTGTCCGACAATGACCGGGCTGATGAACAGCGGTATGATCAGGATCGACATGACGATCCCGCGACCGCGGAACATCTCGACCATCGCGAGAGCCAACGCCAGCCCGAGGACAAATTCGATCGTCACGACCGTCAGCGAGAGACCAACCGTCACGAGCAGCGATGACCACCACAGAGGATCGTCGAGCACCTCCGAGAAATTCTGCAGACCGACGAACTCGTGGCCTGGGATCTGGAAGTCATAGTTGACGAAATTGACCCAGAGCGAAAACAGCAGCGGGTAGATCGACAGCGCCAGGATCAGCGCCGCCGCCGGGGCGACCATCAGCCACTTGAAATATCGCTCCGCCCAGGCCGACACGCCGCGATCCCGCCTCACCAACGAAGCGGGAGGGAGCGCGCGTGCAGTCGTCGGTTGAGTCACAGCGGTCTCGATGCGATGGAATTGCGAGGCTTACCGCGCGACTGGGGGCGGCGCGGGAGAAGCCGACCGGCGCGCCAGCCTCGCGCAGCTTTGTCCCGCGCGAGGCCGCCAACCCTCAGCGTCGTCAGGTCACATGCGCCGATTTCCCGAGCTTCTCGACGGTATGATCGGCGTAGCAACCGGGCACTTGCAGGAACTCCTGGTAGGCCGCTTTCTGAGCCGCGACGCCGAGCCGTTGCGTCGTCGTGTCCCATTCCGCCGCCGCCTTCTTCAGGGCGGCCTGTGGATCCTGCCCGCCCCATACGGCGGAGCACATCCGGTCTATCGACAGCGCATAGTCCTGCCAGCCCGGCATGATCATGTCGACCACCCCGCCGTTCGCGCACTCGCAAAGATTGATCAGATAATCCTTGGCGGCGGGCCAAAGCGAGCGATACTCCTCAGACTTATACGTCGACAAGCGGTAGGGATCGCGCAGGGTGTAAGGCAGCATGGTGCGCACCAAGGATAGCGGCGGCGCAGACACCCATTGCATGAACAGATACGCGGCTTCCTCGTTGTTGGACCCCGCCGCCAGCGCCTTGACATAACCGGACGCCATCTCGCCGTTGCCCCCGGGCACTACTGCGTAGCCTACCTTGTCGGCGATGCTCGACTGCGGGATGAAGTTGATCGCCTTGTCGCGTTGCGAGTAGTTCGAAGACATCCGGCCGGTCGGCGGCCATGAAAAGATCATCGCCACCTTGCCTTGCAGCCAGGCCGCCCACAGCGCCACCGCGTCGAGATCATTGTTGCCCGGCATCGACGCCTTGTTTTGCGCGATCATCTGGTTGAGCGTCGTCGTCCCGGCAGCCGTCGTCAATTGCGCCTTCATCGCGTCGTCGAAAAACTTCCCACCGTTGGCGCGGTACTGCTGGAGGAAACTGAACTGGTTGCCCGGGCTGCCGAACTTGCGAAAGTGCGCGGCGCCGTAAACATTCGGCGCCAACTGATCGGTGATGAACTGGGCCACTTGCGAATAGTCGTCCCAGGTCGTCGGCACGACGAGCGCCTTGCCGAATTTGGCCTGGTACGCGGACTTCAGCTTGGGATCGTCGAAAATGTCCTTACGGTAGTAGAGCGCGAACTGATCGCCGTCGTCGAACACGCCCCAGCGTTTGCCCTTGTAGACCGTAATCGACTTGTACAGCGGATGGTAGTCGTCGAGGTCCGCCTGGTTCATGTACTTGGCGACATAGTCGTCGATGGGAACAATGGCGCCGCCGTTGGCGAGCGCGGGAATCCATGCCGGCTCGATTTCGAGAATGTCATAGGCTCCGGAATTTGCGATGTGCTCGGCGATCGGCTTGGAGTACTGGTCGGGGTGCGGCAGTTCGACGACGTTGTAGTTCATGCCGGTGAGAGCCTGCCACAACGGGCCGGAGAAGTTCTTGGGTTCGAGCGCCTGAAGCCCGGCCTCGTAGGTCATATTGAGCGTGATATTCTTCGCCTTCATGGCTTTCGCTGCTTGCACCGCGCGAAACGCCGATCCTTCGACCGGCCCTTCGGTCGAGGCCTTGACCGCCGCCGCCTGAACTTGGCCCAGCGGCGTGCTCTTGTCCGCGAGTTCGACCTTCGAAATGTCGACCGCCTCGGCCCAGGCTTTGGTGCTCGCCGCGGTGAAGCCGAATCCGGGCAGCATCGCCGCGCCGCCCATCAGCACGAATTTCGTCAGGAACGACCGGCGCGAGGTATCGCCTCGCAGCCAGGCGTCGACTTCGTCAGAAAGTCCCGCGTTGAAGGCGCGCCGTTCACGCTCGTTCATCATCTTCCTCCCATGTTGTGACGCCTGCACATAATGTTACGCCCACGCCAAGTCGTCCTGGCGTTTCAGCGTTCACCGTGCTTCGGGTCGTCTCGTTCTAAAGCATATCCGTGTCCTGGAGCCAGCCCCTCCGGCCTCCCAAGCCCTCCCCGCGCGGCGCGCCTCAGGATTTCGTGGTCTTCGCTTTCAACCGCTCGATGCCCTCGAGGACGATGCGGCGCCCTTCCGCTGCGTCGCCCCAACGGACGATCTTGACCCATTTGTTGGGTTCGAGATCCTTGTAATGAGCGAAGAAATGTTCGATCTGCTTCAGCGTGATCTCAGGCAGATCAGTGAAATTGGCGACTTTGGCGTAGCGCTGCGTCAGCTTGACGGTGGGAACCGCGAGCAGCTTTTCGTCGCCGCCGCTTTCGTCCTCCATCAGCAATACGCCGACGATCTTGCACCGCATGACGGCGCCCGGGATGATGGCGCGCGTGTTGGCGACGATGACGTCGCAAGGGTCGCCGTCGTCAGAAAGCGTGTGCGGAATGAAGCCGTAATTGCCGGGATAGCGCATCGAGGTATAGAGAAAGCGATCGACCATCAGCGCGCCGCTCGCCTTGTCCATCTCGTATTTGATCGGCTCGCCGCCGATCGGCACCTCGATCACCACATTGACTTCGTCTGGGGCGTTCGGGCCGATGGAGATCGCGTTGAGATTCACGTGGCGCCTCCTCAAAAAAGGCTGGCGAGGAGACGGCCCGATCGGCCGGCCACGGCTCGCTCAGTCGAAACCGAACGCGACCCGCTCGCGCGTCTCGGCGCCAAATCTCTCCGGGGCGCGCCTGACGACCCGACCGCCGAGGCGCCGATAGAACTCCAGCGCCCGATCGTTGCCGGCGAGCGCCCAGACGACGAAAGACAAATAGCCGTGCGCGGCGAGGTCGCTCCGCGCCGCGTCGAACATGCGCCGACCGAGGCCCGCGCCCTGGTATTCCGGCGCGAGATAGAGCTCGAAAATCTCGCCGCTGTATGCGAGCGCCGGCATACGATTGCGCCCATAGCTGGCGTAGCCCGCCACCGTTTCCGAGAAATCCAGCACCATCAAGCGGGTGCCGCCGACGATCGCCTGCCGCCACCAGGCAGGGCCGCGCCGCGCGATCATCCGCTCCAGCTCGCGGCCGGGAATCACGCCCTGATAGGCGTCGCGCCACGCGGCGTCATGAACACGTGCGATCTGGACCTCGTCGCCGTGACGCGCGGTGCGGATGGATATGACGGCCTCGACCATGAGGCGAAGTTACGACCGCGTACGCCCGCACCGCAAGTCCTTGACGGACGGCAGCGCGCGTTTTTTTTCGAGTCGGCGTTCTCGGGCAAATTCCGATTCGGGCCGGGCCATCTAAACGTCGTCGGAATTAACCGTTTCGGGTAAAAGGAGAGTGTCTGATTTCGAATCGGGAGCGATCGATGGGTTTGTGGGCGTCGGCGACGCGTTTCGGGCGGGCGTTCGCAATCGGCGTTTTGCTCCTCCAGTCCGGACCGGCCACGGCGGCGAACGCCGACGTTCTGCACGCGGTCTACAGCGTCTCTTTGATCGGATTGCCGATCGGCGTGGCCAAGGTCACGGCCAACGTCACGCCGACCAGCTACGCCATCGACGCGAGCGCCAGGCTCTCGGGGCTCGCGACGATGATTTCCAATTCGCGCGGCGCCTCGGTGGGCAAGGGAGCGATCGTATCCGGCCATATCGCGCCCGCATCGTTCGCGACCACTGCGACGACCTCCAACATGACGCGCACGATTCGAATGGCGCTCGCGGGGAATTCCGTCACCGGGGTCGATATCCAGCCGCCGTTCGACGACAAGCCGGATCGCGTTCCGTTGAGCGAAAAGGACAAGAAGGGCGTCGTGGATCCGGTCGGCGCCTTCATCATTCCCGCGCCCGCCGGGTCGCTGCCGACCTCGCCCGCGGCATGCAACCGCACGATTCCCGTGTTCGACGGCTACACCCGTTTCGACGTGGCCCTGACCTATGTCGGGCAGCGCAAGGTTTCAGCCAAGGGCTATTCCGGGCCCGTCGCGATCTGCGCGGCGCGGTACGTCCCGATCGCGGGCCATCGGCGCGATCGTCCAGCGACGAAATTCATGGCGGAGAACAAGGACATCGAGGTCTGGCTGGCGCCGGTCGGCGCCGCCAAGGTGCTGATGCCGTTCCGCGTCTCGTTGCGGACCATGTTCGGCACCGCCGTAGCGGAAGCCTCCGAATTCATCGTCGGGGAGAAATAACCGCGACCACGGCGGCTAATTGGCCCGGAGTTAGCGGACATCCGCTCGAGGTAGCGCGAAGCCCTAGAAACCGAAGTGATCGCGGCGCTCCAGGCGGCAAACGTAACGAGGAGCTCATGCGTGGGCTGCGTATCATCGAAACCAGGCGCGCCCGTGCGCTTCGTCGTGACGCCCCCGGCGCCGAGCGCCTTGTGTGGCGCCATCTCAGGAACCGCCAACTCAGCGGCTGGAAATTCACGCGGCAGGACCCGATCGGGCCCTACATTGCCGACTTCGTTTGTCGCGACAAGATGCTGGTCGTCGAGATCGATGGAGCGACGCACTCGAGCGACGAAGAGCTCGCTGGGGATCTCGAAGAACGGTGCTGCTCGAGCGGCGGGGCTATCGGGTGATTCGGTTCGCGAATGAACACGTGTACGAGAACGTACAAGGTGTTCTGGAGGAGATCCTGCGTGTGTTGGGCGACCGTGGCGGCTAATCACCCAGGCCCCTCACCCGACCTCTCCCCGCGAAGAGGCGGGGAGAGGGGAAGAGGCGCTAGTGTCCCCCGTTAATTCGCCTCGTCCGGCAGGATCGGCAGCGGCATCACGCCTACGCCTTCCTCGAGCAACGCGCGCGCTTCGGCTGCCGTAGCGCGACCTCGGATCGCGCGCTCGGGTTCCTCGCCCGCGTGGATCGCGCGCGCGACCTCGGGGAATTTCTGACCGACGTCGTCGGTGCGCGCCTCGATCTCACGACGCAGGGCGCTCAGCGCCCCGCGCAATTCGAGCTGCTTTTCATCGAGCAGTGCGACGGGCTGGGTCGCGGAAGGCTCCTCCGCCCGCTTTCGCCGACGTCCGGCCAGCACCGCCGGCGCCATCGGGGCCTTTCGGACTTGCTTCGAACCACAGTCGGGGCAAACGACCAGGCCGCGTCGCGCCTGGCTCTCGTAATCTTCGCCGCCGGGAAACCAGCTTTCGAACGTGTGGCCGCTTTCGCAGCCGAGCGAGAATTTGATCATCGTTCAGGCGGCGAGCAATGCATCGAGCCGCCCCGCGTCGTCGAGAGCATAGAGGTCGTCGCAACCGCCGACGTGTTCGGCGCCGATGAAAATCTGCGGCACGGTCGAGCGCCCTCCCGCTTTGGCGGACATCGCCGCCTGGGCCGCTCGGTCGCCGTCGACGCTGATTTCCTCGAACGCGGCGCCTTTCTCGCGCAACAGATCCTTGGCCAAATCGCAATAGGGGCAGAAAGATTTGGTGTAGAGGACGACATTGGGCACTTACGGCGACTCCGTGATCACCATTATTATATGTGACGTCATGCTGATGTCACAACCCTTGCGAAAACGATCAGATCGACTTGCGCCGCGCCGGCCCTCAGCAGCGCCCGCGCGGCCGCGTTGGCGGTCGCTCCCGACGTCAGCACGTCGTCGACCAGGGCGATCCGCCGCCCCTGCACGGACGCGGCCGGCGCCGCGCGAAACGCGCCCTGCATGTTCTGCACGCGCTGCTCGCGGCTGAGGCCGACCTGACTTCGCGTCGCCTTGATCCGCCGCAGCAGCGCGGGCTCGAACGGTTTGCCAGCGCGCCGCGCGATCTCCCGGCCGAGCGCGGCGGCCTGATTGAAGCGGCGCGTCCAGAGCCGGCGCGCATGCAGGGGAACCGGCGTAACCGCGTCCGCCTCGGCGAGAACGTCGGCGCCGGCGCGCGCCATCCACGCGCCCATCGGGGCTGCGAGTTCGCCGCGATCGGAATATTTCAACCGATGCACCAGACGGCGCGCCGGTCCGTCCTCGAAACGGGCGACGGCGCGGGCGCGCTGAAAGACCGGCGGATCCGTGACGGCCTGCGGGGAGAGCAGCCCCTCGCCGAGATCATGTTCGAACGGAGTTCCCAGCCGGTCGCAAAAAGGGCGTTCGATGAAGCGCATCGCGCGCCAACACGAGGAGCAGAGCGCGCCCGCCTCTGAAGTCGCCGCGCGGCAGGCGAGGCAGATCGGGGGATAGAGCGTGTCGAGCGCGGCGCGGCCCGCGCGAGTCCAAATGCGCGCCAACCTGAGACCGAACGTAGGCCTAAACTCGGACTCGCTCGGCATCGCGCTCATCTCGTCAGATTAGCGTAAATCGCGGCTTGGCGCGAGAGCCGCTCGCGGCGCATAAGGAATTGTGCCCTCCCCCGCGCCCCCACCTCAACTGTTCGACCGCGCCCTGATCGCCTCGCGGCTCGACCGCGCGATCCGCGCGGCGACTGGCGAAGGCGCCGATTTCCTGCTGCGTCGCGCCGCCGACGAACTGAACGAGCGCCTGAGCGTCGTCAGCCGCGAGTTTGCCGTAGCCGGCGACGTCGGCACGCTCGGGCCGCACGCCGCGGAAGTTCTCGCCACGCGTCGGGGCGGCGGCGTCACCTTGCGGTTGGCGCCGACGCGGCTCAGCGTCGGCGAGGGGAATTTCCTCCGCGCGATCGGCGACGTCGAGCATCTGCCGCTCAC
>DASXYQ010000326.1:0-5959 GCA_036502445.1 Roseiarcus sp.
GAATTCAGATAGAAGGGCGGGCAACCGTGTTACTATACATTTGCTGACTCGTGGGTCCTGGAATTTCGTTCGTCCGGAACTACTGACCCCCAACAGCTCGCCTTTCGTCAATCCGTGCTATCGCCGCTGCGTTGATCATGCCCAATTCGATCCGCGCCGTCAATGGCCGGCGCTGAAACGACGGGGGGCCCGCAGTTACTGACGGTAGGAACAGCTCGATGGCCTCTCGAGCAATAAGCATTGCGCCGTCGGAGGCAGGACCCGGCAGCGCTCTCGCGAACGTCCACGCAGCGGCGCGGTGATGGGTGGTTTGGCGAGCGGGTGACAGGCCAAGAGTGGAGCGCGCCGCCAATCCGTTTGTCAGGCCAGCGCCGCCCGATGCCAATCCAGCGACAGCGCGGGGTGGAAATAGGGGTCGGCGCGCAGGCGGTGGCGCCAGCGGGATTTGAAATACGCTACCTCGCGGGCGTAGCGGCGCTCCTGGTCGCGACTCGCCTTCCGCGTTGCGGCTTCGTGGTGGATCAGAACGGCGGAGGGCTCGAGCAGACAGGCCCAACCGCGTTCCATCAGGCGCAGGCAGAGGTCGATGTCGCTGAACTCGACCGGCAGGTTTTGCGCGTCAAAGCCGCCGACGGCGCCGAATTTGGCCTTGGCTACGGCTAGGCAGGCCCCGGTGACGGCTGATAATTCATGGGGAACGTCGAGCCGCTGGAAATACCCGAGTTCGTCGGGCGCATAGCGCCGCTCGAAATGATTGGCGTGGCCATCGACGCCGACGATCACGCCGGCGTGCTGGATAGTTCCGTCGGGAAATACGAGTTTGGCGCCGACCGCGCCGACCGAGGGCAGCGGAGTCCAGCCGATCAGGCGTTCGAGCCAACCGGGCGACAGCGCTTGCGTATCGTTGTTGAGAAAGACCAGAGTGTCCGCTCGCGCTTCAGCCGCCCCGTCGTTACACAGAGCGGAAAAATTGAATGGACCCGGTCGCTCGAGCAGGCGAAAGCGGGCGTCGCGCGTAATTTCGACGAAATAGTCGCGCGTCGCCCCTTCGCGGCTGCCGTTGTCGACGATGATCACTTCGAAATCGGATTTGTCGGCGAGGGCCAGGAGGCTCTCGATGCATCGTTCCAGCAGGTCGACGCGATCGCATGTGGGGATGATGATCGAAGCGCAGGGATGCCCGCGCGCAGCGGGCGGCGGGGCGGCGGCGCGGCGCGTCCTCGCCGCCGGCGGGCCGGCGAGCAAAACGCGGCTGATATGGGTTACTCGGGCGCCGACGCCGACGGGCATTGGCGCCAGCCGGGCAGCGAGATCGGCGACGGCGAGCGCGCCCGGAGCCGCGCGCGCCCAGCCGACGCGCGCGAACCAAGCGCGGCCGATGAGGTCGATGCTCTGCGCGAGGACGGGGCTCCAGTCGGGTTTCAACCGCGGCATCGCGCCTTCGCCGGCGCCTTCCTCATCGGCGTAAAAGAGATCGGAATCATCGCGCATCGCCGCAACCCCCGCGATCGCGAGAGCTTCGGGCGCCCATTCGTCCTCGGGCCACGCCAGGGCGACGAGGTCGCGCGGCGCGAGATCGGCGAGGCCATCGCAAAGCGGCGCGCCGGACGCCAACGCGACGACGCCCGGCTCCAGGACCGCCGCCGCGTCGAAGTGGGCCGCCAGCGACCAGCGCGGCCAGGGCTGCGCCCGCAATCGGCCGAGCCAGCGCGCGATCGCCCCGCCGTCTGCCTTCGGCAGAACCACGCGGATATGCGGACCCTGTTCCGCCTCCGCCGGCAGCGCGTCGAGGCCGCGCCAATCCGGAGCCCGGCGACGCGCCTCGCGCCAGGCCCCGTAGCATTCGAGCGGCGTCGACATGAGCGTGCGGCGGAAATGGCGCTCGGCCAGATGTGGTTGGCCGACCAAGCCAAAACCGAGGGCGAGCAAGGTATGGCGCGGGCGCCATCCGCGCGCCAGACGCTCGGGAAAAGAAACCTCACGTAGCCCGACGATGCGGAAAGCGAACGGACCCGGCCGATCGGTCGGCGAGATCCAGATCGCGCGCGTTTTGGCGGGGATCTTGCCGAGCCAGACCGCCCGGCCGAACAGTGTCCCCGGCAGGATCTCCTCCTTCACTTCGTGCGCGGTCAGGCAGCGCAGCAGCGGGCGCGCCAGCGGATCGACGAGACTCGCTTCGTAAGTCAGCTCGATCCAGCGATTGGCGGGCGCCCCGCCCACGAACGCCAGCCGCAGCCAGGGTTCATGCGAGGTCGCGATCGTCTTTCCGTCGAGGCCGATCACGTCGCGTTCGGGAACGAGCGTGATCGTTTCAGCGCCGGCTTCGTCGGGCGAAAACAGAAAGCGACGGCCCATCCTCGTGGTCGGACTCCTCATGGGCGGCGCCGAAGTCGAGGCACGCTCCCGCGCGGATTTCATCTGGCCTCCGGCAGGCGCGCCAGACGAGCCCATTCCGGGGTCGAGCGGTCTTTCGAATACCACGGATTGATCGCAAAGTCCTCGTAGCGATCGGTCGCGTGGCGCTCGCGCAGATTGTCCTTTTCGCGGCCAAAGCGGACCATATTGGCAGGCGTTTCGTCGCTGCCGCGCGAAGCGGATTCATGGTGCACGAGGGTCGCGAACGGGGTCCAGACGATTCGGTAGCCGGCGGCGAGCGCGCGCAAGCATAGATCGACGTCGTTATAGGCGATGGCGAATCGCGTTTCGTCGAGAGGCCCTACCCGCCGCAACGCTTCGCGCGAAACCAATAGGCAGGCGCCCGTCACCGCCGACAGCGACTGGCGGACCCATAACCGCCCCATCGGTCCAGGAAATTTCTCGGGGTGTTCGAGGAACCAATGCCCCGCGAGGCCGCCGTAGCCGACGATCACGCCGGCGTGCTGGAGCGTGCGGTTGGGATAGAGAAGCTTGGCGCCGACCACGCCGACCTCCGGGTATGCGAAGCACGAGGCCATTTCCTTGAGCCAACCAGGCTCGAGGATTTCGATGTCGTTGTTGAGCAGGAGAATCATTTCGCCTTGGGCGCACGCCAGCCCCTTGTTGATCGCGCGAGAGAAATTGAATGGCTCTTCGACCACGACGGCTCGGAATGCGGCCCGCTCGCTGGCGTGTCGTTCATAGAGCGCGAGCACTTCGCCGTCCTTGGTGCCGTTGTCGATCACGATGATCTCGAGACGGGGATAGTCGGTTCCGAGCGTCAGGCCATCGAGAACTCGCGCGATGAGCGGCAGCGAATCGCGGTTGGGAATGATCACAGATATGAGCGGCCAGGCCTCGAGCCGCGTATCGAAGCGGATGCGATGGAGATTGCCGCCGAGCGCGGCCTCGACCCGCGGCTCGGCGGCGTCGACCGTGTAGGCCTGCGCCAGGGCGCGGCGCGCGTTTGCCGTCGCGCCCTCGATAAAGCGGGCGCTGTAGCTCGCGCCATCGCGGCGCCAGAGATAGGCGGGATAGGGCAGATGCAGGCATTCGCGTCGCGAAAGGCCGCGCGTATAGCGCAGCACGAGATCGTAATCCTGCGAGCCGTCGAAGCCCTCTCGCAGGCCGCCCAGCGCCGCCAAGCGGTCGCGGCGAAAGAAGGAGAGATGGTTCGTGTAGTTCACGCCGGACAGCAGCGCGGGATCGAACGCGGGCTTCAAGAACAAATCGACCGGCCGCAGGCGGCCATCGGCGACGACTTCGTCGGTGTAGAGAAAAAGGCAGCACGGCGCGACGGACAGGGAGCGCCAAACACGGTCGAGCGCGAAAGGCGCCAGCGCATCGTCGTGGTCGAGGAACGCCAGCCAAGGCGCGCTCGCGCGCGCGACGCCGGCGTTGGTCGCCGCGGCGATGCCTCGATTTGCGGCATGCCGCAGGATGCACAAATCCGGCGCCTCGGCATGGCGATCGAGCCAATCGCGGGTCGCCTTGGACTTCGAACCGTCGTCGCTCAGAATCAATTCCCAGGCGCCCGACCGCTGCGCGCGCACCGAGGCGACCAGCCCGTCGAGATACCTTGGACGGGTGTCGAAGACCGGAACGACGAGCGAAACAAACGGCGCTGCGAGTGGCGTCCCATCCGCCTGCTCGGCGGCGAGAGAGACGATGTGGGTGAAAAAAGAGGCGGCGCTGGTCCGATTGAGCCGCAGCTTCAACCGCGACATCAGATAGTTGAGGAACCGGCGAGGCGGATCGACGACGTGTCTTCTCACCTCGTTACCCGACCCAAAATGACATGCGGGCGCCGGTTTCCATCAATGGAGTTCCATTTTTATGTACGCTCCGCGGCTTGCTTTGAAGCGCCCTTGCCAGCTCTGTCTGCTCGAGCGCGCCATGGGCCTCTGGCAAGCTCGTGGAGTCGCGACAATGCGCCCTTGGCGAAATCGCACTCTTCCCCGGAAACTGCAACTCTGGAGTTGTATCGGCCGTCGCGCCCGCGCTGGTTACTGGGTTATTGACTAACTAGTCCATAACTGTTAATCCGCCCGCCATGGCGAGACCAAGAGAATTCGATCGGGAGGCTGCGCTGGAACGCGCAACCGGCGTTTTCTGGGCGAAGGGCTACGCCTCGACCTCGACCGACGACCTGCTCGCCGCGATGAAAATTGGCCGCCAAAGCCTGTACAATGCCTTTGGCGACAAGCGCGCGCTCTACCTCGAAACGCTGGAACGGTATCAGCGCGGCGCCACGTCGGGTCACCTGCAACGGCTCAAAGCTCCGGTTTCGCCTCTGGTCGGCGTCGAGGCGCTATTGCTCGGCTTGATCGCCGAGGACGACGGTCAACGGGCCATGGGTTGCATGGGCGTGGGCGCCATCGGCGAATTTGGCGCCGGCGATCCCGCCCTCGCGGAGCTTCGGGCCAGAGTTGGACCGGTTCTCTTTTCCTGTTTGGTCGAGCGTCTGCGCGAAGGCCAAGCCCAAGGCGAGATCGACCCAGCGATGAACCTCGAGGACGCGGCCCGGTTCGTCCAAATGACGATGACCGGATTGCAACTTGCCGCGCGCAGCGGCGCCAGCGCCGACGCATTGCGCTCGCTCGCGCGCTTCGCGGTGGACCGACTGAAAATGCGCTGACAGCCCTCGAAACGCCGGTCGGGCCCGCATGCCCTTTTCTGGATCGATCAGTCAATAACGGAGACAATCATGGGTGAAAATCGAAAATTGCTCGGAAAGATCGCGATGGTCTTCGGCGGGTCTCGGGGAATCGGCGCGGCGATCGTCCAACGACTGGCCGAGGATGGCGCGGACGTCGCCCTGACCTGGGTGTCCCAAGCAAACAAGGCAGCAGAGACCGTCGAAGCGGTCGAAGCCGTGGGCCGAAAGGCTCTGGCCATAAAGGCCGACAGCGCCGATGCGGCGGCGATCCAACAAGCCGTTGCCCAGGCCATCGACCGGTTTGGCCGGCTCGACATCATCGTGGTCAACGCCGGCATTTTGCGCCTGGGCTCCCTCGAAACTGTCAGCCTCGAGGATCTCGATCGGATGCTGGACGTCAACGTGCGGGGCGTGTTCGTGGCCATTCAGGCGGCAGCGGCTCGGCTCACCGATGGCGGTCGCGTGATCACCATAGGCAGCAACACCGCGATTCGCACCGGCTTTCCTGGCTCCAGTGTCTATTCGATGACCAAGGCGGCAGTGGCGACCATGGTAAAAGGTATCGCGCTGGACCTCTCGCCTCGCGCGATAACCGTCAACAATGTTCAGCCCGGGCCTACCGAGACAGATATGACCGCCGATCACCTGGAAATGGTGAAATCGCTGGTTCCGCTCGGGCGAATTGGCCAACCACGCGAGATCGCCGGCTTGGTCGCCTATCTCGCCAGTGAGGAGTCTGCGTACATGACAGGCGCCAGCCTGACGATCGACGGAGGATACATACTTTGAGCCCTTGGCGGGGCCATCAATCAAGCCTATCGCCGGCAAACATCCGAGAGACGGCAATTTCGATGGAAGTTGGTTGCGGGGGCAGGATTTGAACCT
>DASXYQ010000327.1:0-2593 GCA_036502445.1 Roseiarcus sp.
CCAGGCCGCTCGGCGTGCGCATCTGCCTAGACGAGTTCACGGCCTTTGGCTACGACCTCGACTATGGTCTGCAAATGGTTCGCGCGCTCGAGGCGACCGGCCTCGTCAGCTATTTCAATTCGGATGCGGGATCGTTCTCGAGCTACTGGATGGAGATTCCGCCGGCCGCGGTTGCTCCCGAGGCCTTCGACCGGCTGAACCGCGCGCTGAAGCGCGCCAGCAGGCTCCCCGTCGTCGCCTTCGGCCGCATCACGCCGCCGCGGCGCGCCGAAGCCATGCTGAAAGCCGGCGACGCCGATCTGATCGGCTGGGCGCGACAATTGATCGCGGACCCGCACACGGCGAACAAGCTCGCCGCGGGCCGCCCCGATCTGGTCAGGCCGTGCATCGCCTGCAACGACGGCTGCATCCATCAGGTCGGACAGGAGAAGGGCGTTCGCTGCATTCACAACCCCGGCGCCGGCCGCGAGCTGAAGGTGAACGAGCGCCTGGTCGGGAAGGCCGACGCCGTTCGCAAGATCGTCGTGGTCGGCGGTGGTCCGGCTGGACTCAAGACCGCGGAGATCGCCGCCAAGCGCGGACACGAAGTCACCCTGTTCGAGCGCCAGCGGCAACTCGGCGGGCAGGTCCTGCTCGCGTCGCTGCAGCCGGAACACGCCACCGTCGGCGAGGTCGTCGACTATCTCGAAGGCCAGCTCGTGGAGACTCGGGTCGAGATTCGTCGCGGCGTCGCCGCGACGCCGGCGCTCGTTGCGAAGCTCGCCCCCGACATCGTCGTGGTCGCCAGCGGCTCGGAGCCAAATCTTCCTGGCCGCGCAACGGACGGGGGCGTCGAGGCGCGAAGGTTGGGACGGCAGGTTCTGCCCGACATCGAGGGCCTGGATCTGCCTTTTGTCGTTTCCTGCGACGAAGTGCTCTCGGGAGCGGTCAAGCCTCACGGCAAGGTCATCGTGATCGACGAAACCGGACATTGGGAAGCCGCGGGCACCGCCGAATTCCTCGCCGACAACGGCTGCGCGGTCGAAGTGCTCGCCTCGCACGGAGCGATCGGCGAGGAACTCGAAGGCGGGACGCGCACGCTGTTCCAGCGGCGCGCGGCCATCAAGCGAATTCGATTGAGCCCCAATTCGGTCGTTGGCGAAATTGCGCCCGGCCGCGTGCGGGTCAGCGCGGCTTTCAGCAGCGGCGACGATGCGGGATGGGGAAAATACGTCCTCATCCCCGGCGACGATCGCTGGATCGAGGACGTCGACTGGGTGGTGGCCGCGATCGGCCGGCGCTCGCGCGAGGACGTCTTCCTCGAGTTCAAGGCCGCTCCGGAACTCTCGCGCGCCCGCATCGTTCGCGTTGGCGACTGCGTCGCGCCGCGTCTGATCCAGAGCGTGATCCTCGAGGCCTTCACGCTGGCGGCGGCGCTCTAGAGGTTGGTTCGGATGGCGGAGCTCGAAATGAGCGCATCATCGACGGCGGATACGACATCGAGCAACGATCCGGGCCAGCGCGACGTCGTGCTCGTCGCCGACCGCGTGTCCAAGGCGTTTCCGGGCGTGCTCGCGCTCGACGATGTTTCGTTCGAAGTGCGGGCGGGAGAGGTCAACGCGCTGGTCGGCGAAAACGGCGCGGGCAAGTCGACGCTGATCAAGCTGATGGCGGGGTTCTATGCGCCCGACAGTGGCGAGATCCGCATCCTCGGCCGACCCTTGAGCGCCGATCCCGCCGCAGCGCACGAAGCGGGGATCGCCACCATTCATCAGGATCATCAGCTGATCCCGAGCATGACCGTCGCCGAGAACCTGCTGCTCGGGCGCTGGCCGACGCGGCTGGGCGTCGTTTCGCGGGCGTCGATGATGCGGCAGGCGGAGGAAGCGCTGGATCAGGTCGCCCCGGATCTGCCGCCGCGCAAGCTCGCGCGCCAGCTTTCGCCCGCCGAGAGCCAACTCGTCGAGATAGCGCGCGCGCTCGCCGAAAATTCGCGCGTGCTCATCATGGACGAACCGACGACTTCCTTGTCCGGCCGCGAGGTCGACGCGCTTTTCGCGACCGTCGAGCGCCTGAGGGCGCGCGGCCTCGCGATTGTCTTCGTTTCGCACTGGCTCGAGGAGGTTTTCGCCATCGCCGACCGCGTCACGGTTCTCCGCGATGGCCGTCTGGTCGGGAGCAGACCCGCCAGCGAACTCGATCACCCTGCCGTCATCCGGATGATGGTGGGAAGAAACGTCCAGGAAGTGACGACCCAATCCGTCGCGCCCGGTCGCATCGTGCTCGAGGTGGAGGGCCTGACGCGCTCGGGCGCGATCGACAATGTCTCGTTCCAGGTGCGAGCGGGCGAAATCGTCACGCTCGCCGGGTTGGTCGGAGCCGGTCGCAGCGAAGTCGTCAACGCGATTTTCGGGGCGGACAGCTATGACGCCGGATCGGTCTCGATCGGCGGCGTCGCGCTTCCACCAGGCGATCCCACCGCCGCGATGTACGCAGGCGTCGGCTACGTCCCGGAGGATCGTCGCCAGCAGGCCTTGGTCGGAAAGCTGAGCGTGAGATCCAACGCGACGCTGGCGATGCTACGCGAGGTCTCGCCGGGCGGCTGGGTCCGCCG
>DASXYQ010000328.1:0-11764 GCA_036502445.1 Roseiarcus sp.
GGGGATCTCAGCGTCGCCATAGGGAATGAATTTGAGCTGGCCGCCGCTCCAGACCGCGGCGCAATTGAGGATCTGCAGCCAGCGCGACAGAATGCTCGATCCCTGTTCCTGATTTACCAGAGCCGGGCTGAATGCGATGCCGAGCGCGGCGCAATAGCTCTGCAGCGAGGCGTCGCCGCCCGAGCCGAACAGCGTCGCCGCATTGATGCTGGCGGCGGAGAAGCCGGCGCCGTATTGCGGGTTGATCAGGAAGTCGCTGACGACCCGCGCGGGATCGGCGTCGATTCCGTTGACGCCCGTACCAGCGAGAGCGCCGATAATCTCGAAGTTGTGATTGCCGATGTCGGCTCCGTCGCCGAGCTGATAACTGGCTGCGCAGGCGTAGCATGTGCCTTGATATGCGAGCGCCTGGGTGGGATATGCCGACGAGAGGTAGCCCCAGATCGTCTGCGGCGTGGTTCCGTTGAACAGCGTCAACCCGAGCTCGGCGAGCGTGTAGGTCGATTGGTTCCTCCAGATGATGCCGATCCCCGAGATCGGCCCCTCGCAGAGCGCCATGATGAGGTCGGCCGTATAAGTGTAGCTCGACGCGCCGCCGCCGCCGAAAAACCCGCCCTTGCCGCCGCTGCCGCCGCCGTGGGTCTGAAAATTCTGATACCAGACTATGTTCGCAGCCGTCTTGGTCTGTCCCCACACGATGGGGATCGGCAGCGTATTGACTGAGGTCTGTAGTTGAAGCCCGGTGTAATCGGGCGTAGTTGCGGCCTTGGAGTTACGAAACCAGCTCACGGTTCGGGCCTCCAGTAGCTCGCGAACCTCGCCTGCGGCAAACGAGCGGCGACTTCGGCGTTGCGCGCGATCTCCTCTTCGAGGACGATTCGCGCGGGATGAAAGGCGTGCACGATCGCCAACGGTTTGGACTGGGTGACGATTCCGCCGTGGCTGAAACAGCGGCCATATTTGAACAGGATCACGTCGCCGGGCAGCGGCGAGGCGACCTCGTGCGCGCGCGCCAGCAGGAAGCCGAGATAACGCTCTTCGCCGCGATGCAGGTGCCAATCCTTGACATAGGGGCGGGGGTCGAACGGCTCGACCAACCCCAGGTCGCAGAACACCCGCACCAGCAGCATCGCGCAGTCGCAGCCGGCGCCCTTCACGTCGGCCATGTGATGATAGGGCGTGCCCACCCATGCGCGCGCGGACGCGACGACGGCGGTTCGCGCTTCGCGCTCAGGCAGTAGGCAGCGGGCAGTAGGCAGCGAGAGGTTCACCAGGCGCCCTCCTACTGCCTACTGCCCATTGCTAATAAGCGATCTGCGGCGGCGGAACGAACGGGAAGCCGCGGAAATTGGCGAGATTGCTAAACCGCGACTGGCACGTCGCGCGCGTGTGGTCGCAGCCCGCATAGACCGTGAAGGCGTCGCCCGTCGCGCAGGGCGACGGCAACGGGTAGATCAGCGTGAGGGAGGCGCCGACGGCGACGCTCTTAACGGTCGCGCGCACGTTGGCGTTGACGCCCGACGCGAATACTATCGATCCTTGGCGGTGGCTCGCCAGTGCGCCCGCGAAGTTGATCAGGCTCGAGGTCGAGCCGCCGCCGACCGTCCCGCTCGCGGCGTAGGTTCCGCGAACGATGCCGCAGCCCGAATCATATAGCGTGTGCAGGCAGGTCGGCGAATAGAGGTTCCTCGGCATGTCGTAGTCGAGCGCGACGAGATCTGACGCGATGGTCAGCCTTGCGCTCGTCCGCCCAACGATATCGACCGTCGAGACCCTGCCGTGAAACAGCGTCACGCCGCCGATCGGCGTCTGAATCAGCGCGCTCATGAAGACGCGGTCGCGCTGCACGGTCGCGCCATCCATGGCGCCGTCACGCAAGGCGTTCAGGAATGGCGAGCCGTTGATGAGATCGGTCGGCCGCGCCGCGATCGTGATCTGTTGCTTGTCGACTTCCAACCCGACCGAGGCCTTGTATTTCAAGCCCTGCACGAGCGGCCCGTCGGCGGCGAAGGTGAATCCGTTGTATACGACCGGCTGGTCGACGTTGGTGTAAGTGAGCACCGTTCCCGTCGATAGCGTGAAGGTAAAGCAATCGGCGAACGCGATCGGCGCGTCGGACGCGGCGCGCGCGGCGTTGAGGAAGCCGATGAGCGCGGTCGAGGCGGTCTTCATGACGTGCGCACCGAGCGGAACTTGAGGCTCTCCAGCGTCCAGAGGTTTTTCGCGAACTGCTCGAAGTCCAGGGAATCATCGTCGAATCGGCATTCGAAGGCGTAGACGAACGACGCGCCGATCAGCGCGCCGCGCGTCGGCGCCGTCGTGAAAACGAGGCTGCTCGGCGTGACTAGCGACCAGCCGGTACTTTGCGTAACGCCGCCGACGGTCACCTGGGAAACGCTCGTCACCCAGCCGACCGGCTCGACAAAGCCGCCGAGCGCCCTTGCGAATGCAAAGCTCGTCGTCGAACCGTCGCCGATCGCAAAGGTCTGGCCCGAAACCGAATTGTCCGTCGGGTCCGTGTATAGGAACGTGCCGAATTGCCCCTGGCATTGCAGGAACAGTCCCATCATGCTCTGCAGCGATTGCCCGACGAGGCCCGGATAAGAGATCGAATCCGAGCCAAGCCCGTCGAAGGTCGCCTCGAATTCCCAGAGCGGGAACTCGTAGTTCGCGAAGCGAACCTCTCGGCCCGAGAAGTGAGGGGCGACGATGGTCGACCATTTCGGCTTCTTATGGACGCTCCAGCCTTGGCCGGGGAGGGACGGGAAGATGGGTGGCGTGGTCATGGCCGCACCGTCATCAGCTTCACGACCTGCAGTTCGAACAGCATCGCCATGAACTCCTCGAAATCGAGCGCGTCTTCGGCGAAGCGACATAGCCAGAGGACGCCGAAATCAGCGGAGACGACGACGCCCGCGCCGGGCGCCGTCGCAAAGGTGATGACGGGCGGATAGCCAGACGAGACCGACCATTCCGCGCCCGAAAGCGGCGAGCCGTCGAGATAAACCGCCGAAACGCCGGATGTTCCATAGACGGGCTCGGCGTAGTCTCCGTAGGACCGTTGCAACGGGTATGCGCTCGTCGCGCCGTCGCCCGTGCCGAGCGCCTGGCCCGTCACGCTCGCAAGGCCAGGCGGCGCGAGCCAGAACGGCGCCGCCGCGCCCTGCATCTGTCCGAAGAAGCCGGCGATCGCCTGCATCTCGGCGTAGGCCGTCGCCGAACGCAGCAGATCATAAGTCAGCTCGACGTCAGCATAGGCGGCCGCATGATGCCTTCGGCGGATCGAGCGCCCGGAGACATGATCGACGACGTCGGTCGCAAACCGCGGCCTCACGTGCGTCGACCAGCCGAGAGTCGCCAGCGCCGGAAAGATCGGATAGGTTCCCGGCATCGGCGGCGGCGACGGTGCAACCGGCGGCAGCGCGAGGCCGCGGCCGTTGATCCAGTTGCCGGCCTGCCAATTGCCCGCGTCGCCCCACTCGCTCCCGAGGATCGGAAACACGGGGAAAGGCCGCGCATCCCAGTTCCAGACGCAGGAAAACGCGAACTGCAGCATAACGACGCCGCCAACCGTTTCGTTGTTGCCGCCCGTCACCCAGTAGTCATAGATCGCCTGCAATCCGAGCGCCGAAATCGTGTCGTCGCGCAGCGGGATCGAGCCGCCGCCCGGAGTCGGATTCCAGATCGACCAGTAGGGCGTAAAGCTCTCAACCGAGTCGGGCGTATAGAAGACGTTGGGCTGGTTGGTTCCCTTGTCGCAAGACGGCACGCCGTATTCGAGAAACATCAGCGATTTCGAATTTGGAACCCACTCGGTCTGCGGTCCCTGCGGGGCCCAGCCCGAGCCCACGTCATAGACCGCATGGTGCGGGTTGTTCCACCACCAGCGGAGTTGCTTGTTGGCCAGGATTTGCTGGTTCGCAAAGTAGGGGCTGCGCGATCGCGCGAGCCGATCGCCCTCAGGAAGCGACACGGTGAGATCGGAGCCGTTGGGATCGAGGCCCGGGCCCCCGTTCGTCCCGTCACTGTAGAACCAATTGAACTTCTCGCCACCCTCGATGTTGGCCTGCAAATAAGCGATCGAATAAATTGTCGGCGAGCCGGAAAGCCCGAGGCCGCTCATAGCCGCGGATGAAGGCGGCCAGGGTCCCGACGGCGCGGGTTCGAGCCAATTGAGTTGGTCGAGGCCCCCTTCGCCCGTAGTCCAGTCGCTCATCGGCAAATAATTGTCGAGGCCGACGATGTCGATGTTCGATGTCGCCCATAGCGCGTCGAGGTGAGGCCATTGCCCGTTTTCGCCGGGGTGCTGGAAGCCCATCCAGTCCGACCAGTCGGCGGAATAGGCGACGAGGTTCTCGAGCGATGAGAGATTCTTGGTCAGGCTCCGCCCATCGAAAATCGAGCGAACATCGTTTGCCAGCGTCTGCAACCCCGCGACGAACGGATAGTCCCATGTCGCATGTCCGGAGCCGTCGATCACTCCCGACTTGGTCCAGGCGGGGCCCCGGATCGTCTCCAACCCGCGCAGCTCCGAGCCGAGCACGAAAAGATTGACGCCGCCCGCAATCGTGCAGAGCCAAGCGTAGTGCAGGATCATCCGCCGATAAGTGTAGTCGGTCGCCGACCCTGAATAGTCGACCGTGAGATTGACGGCGTCCGCCGTGAAGTCGGAGGTCGTCGCCGCGCCGAGGAACGCATTCACGGCGCCCGTCGCCGCCGAGCTCAGGTCGGGCGAATAGGTCATCCGCCCGCGCCAGGGCAGGCCGGCCGAGGTCATCAGGATGAATGGATAGAAGACGACCTTGAAGCCGCGCGACTTGAGGTCTCGGATGCATCGTACGAGACTCTGATCGCTCGGCGTTCCTCCATAGATGAAATTCCCGCCGCTCTGCGGGATCGCGATCAGACCCGGCGAGCTCTGATTGAGGCCAGATACCCGCCACTCGTCCGCGCCGCCCGCGCTCAGTTGGAATTCGCCCCCGATGTAGGTCGTCGAGGGATAGAGTTGATTCGAGCCCGGCGTCAGGCCATTGCAGAACCAGGCGCAGACGATCGAAACTGTCGTGCATTCGGGATGTGCCGCCTGCAACTGATCGATCGAGTAGGAATAATCGGTCTTCGAGCCGCCCGGCGCGGAAAACGCGTTGATCCCCGAGAGGCTGGCGCCAACGCGGGCGCCCAAATAAGCGACCGTGTCATAGGTGAATTCACCGGTCGACGGAAGCAGATGGACGCCCGCGACAAACCCCATAACCCGGCCTCAAAGCTGCGACAGACGCCGCGTCCCCAAATGCGCCCCGTGCCGGACCGCTTCGTCGATCGCTTTCATCATCGTCGAACTGTTGGCTTTCATCCACTGCGCGACCGAACCGGAATCGACGGCGGAAACGTGGAAGTTGGTGGTAGGATGGACATTCACGGTGGCTCGCGATGAGCCGCCTTGCGGCGCTTCGCCCCCGAGCATGTCGCGAAAAGCGCCCGCCTGGGCCGCCGGCATGACCAGCTCGTTGTGGTGGACGAGCGTCAGCATGTCCTCGGGGACGCTCCACATGCCGATGTCGGCGGACGCGACCGCGCCGGCCATGCTGGCGACGGTCGCTTGCGCGGCCGCCGCGGGGCCCGCGGCGAACGGCCCCATGATCGGCGCGAGAAAGCCGAAGACGCCCGCGAAGGCCTCGGCGGCCGACGACAGGATCGAGCGGACCATCGTGGCGCCCTGCGAAGCGAGCGACGCGGCGGCGCCCGCCTGCTCGGCGCCGGTCCGCGCCGCGACCCCCGCCGTCGTGGCCGACGTCTGGGTCGCCTCCATCGCGACATATTGCACGACGCTGCGCTCGCAAAATTCGATGAACTTGATCAACAGGTCTTCGAGGACGTTCTTGAACGCGGTATGCCAGTTCTCCGTGCCGGAAAGCAGCCCGTGGAGCTGCGAGTCGAAGGCGCCGGTGATCGTATTTCCGAACGACTCGTATTCACGCTGCTGCTCGTCGAGCGCTTGTCGGGTGATCTGGCTCATCTGGTCCTGATGTCGCCGCTCGGCGTCGAGTATTTGATCTTGCACCCGCTGCGCCTGCGCGAGCTTCTGTCCCCCGAGCGCGCCCTCCTTCTGCAGCAGCGCGAGTTCGGCCGCGTATTCCTGGTCGAGGGCGCTGCGGGAGAGGATGACTTTCTGCTGCTCGTTGATCTGATGTTCGCGCGCCTCGTCGGTGTAGAGCGCAAGCTTTTGTTTGAGGCCGTCCTCGACCGCCTTGATCTCCTCGGCGATCGCCTCCCTCGCCGCGCGCATCGCGTCGGAGTAGGCGGCGTCGTCGCCCGAACGGATCGCCGCCGCGGCCCGAGTATGGGCGGCGGCGAGCGAGGCTTCTAGCGAAGCCGAGGCGGAGAGCGCGGAACCATAGGACTGCAGCCGCGAAGGGTCGAAGGCATGACCGATCGACGCGCCGAGAGAGGCATATTGACCGTTCAACTGCTCGAACGGCGCGGAGAGGCTCGCGAGCGCGTCGCGGGCGTCGGCGACCCCGGAGACGAGATCGCCGACCGATGCCGTGAAGCTGACGGCGACGTTGGCGTCGGACATGGTGCGGCCTCTGCTTGCGGGGGCGTTCAGTCAAGGGCGCTCAGAGCCGGCCGCTGGGAAACGCCGCTCGCATTTCGTCGAGCGTCGGTTGACGCGCAGGCGTCTGCGGGCTGTCCGGCAAGCGATATTTCAGCGCCGCCGCCAACAGCCAATGCGCGGGCGGGCGCGCGCGCCATTCGGCTTGCAACGCCAGATAGCGCGGCACTGTGAGACCGTCGAGCGCCTCTTCCCAGGTCCAGCCCGCATTGGCCACGACATGAGCGATCAGCGCGTCGAAATCGATTTTCCCGGTGGGTGCGACGCCTCCGGCGTCGCGTCGGGCGCTTTGGCGCGCAAACCCGCCGCCTTGGCGACGGAAGGGAAGGCCTGGATGAGATCGCCTACCGAGAAGGGTAGGTTCAGGAAGTCTTCGTAGGTCAAGTCGGGATCGACATGCGCGACCGCGCGCCAAGTCGCTTCGGCAAGGCGCTCGATCTGCGCTTCACCGAGCGCCGCGACGGTCTGTGTCGCGATCGCTTCGCCGCCGGCTTCGGCGTAGACCTGGAACAAAGCCGGCTGGATCGCCTTGATCGCGCGGAAGGGCAGATGCGGCAGCGCCCATAGACGGCCCGCAAGCGAGACGGGGAAGGTTTCCTCGCTCACGCCGCATCTCCGAAGTTGAGCTGACAGACCTGGCCGGCCGCATTGGCGAAGCACTGGAAGTCGAGCTCGGGCACCATGAAGTCCTCGAGTTTGGTGCCGAAGGCGAGTTTCTCGGCGACGCAATTGTAGAGCAGCATCGAGAATTGTTTTCCAGTCGTCGGATAGGAGGCGAACAGATTGGCCGAGAACGTGATCGATGGGCCGATCAAAGTCGACGACACCGCGATGTTCTCGCCGCTCGCGGTGACCGTATAGGTGTAGGAGATCAGCACGGCGGCGCCCGCGTCGCCCGCCGCGAAGGTGTAGACGCCGGCGGAGACGGAGTATTGCCCGGTCGCTGGACTCGAAGCCACCAGCTTCAGCGGCAGCGCGCTGGAAGCGTAGACGACGCCCTGGTCGGAGACGAACGTCGAGTGGAATGTCGTCGAATAGGTGTACGGCGAGGACGCGGGAACGCTCGTCGTCTCGCCGAACTGCGTCTGCGCGCCCCCGGCGCTGGGGGAAACGCCGAAGAACAGATTGCCGAGCGCCTGGCCGGAAATGCGCGCGAGCTTGGCCTTGCCGGTCATCTTGCGCGTGCCCGAGCCGATCGCAACGGGAAAGTTGCTCTGACCGTAGAGCGCCTTGGTGGTTGTAGCGATGTTGAGCGAGATTTCCTGCGCGAGGCCGAAATTGATCGGCGTCCCGCCTTGCGGCGTGCCGATCAGCACGCCGGAGCCAAAGACGAACATGGGGGGTCTCCGTGGGGTGGGGTAGGGGGGATGGGCGCAGAGGTGCGAGGACAGCCCCTAGCGGGTTCTCGAGCTGTCGTTTCCGTCATGGCCGGGCTCGTCCTGACCATTCACGTGGTTCAGCTACCGGCCAATCCGACGCTTGCCGGCGCCTCGACGATTTTTGATCGGTTCACGAAATTATTGACGGCGCCAGTCCCAGATCCGCGCGCGCCTCCTCGCGGGTCTTGATGCCCGCGCCGACGAGAATCTGAAGCGTCTGCGCCTGCTCCAGCGGGTCGATCGCGTCGTCGCCGACCCAGATGGACTCGAGGTCAGGCTGTTTGAGATACACCTGCACGACCTGATCGAGCGCGCTCTTGACCCAGGCCTTCAGCGGCACCAGACCTTCCTGCGTCGCCTGCATCCGCAGCGTCTCCGAGGTCGCGCGATTGACCTGGCTAACGAACGCGGAAGCGGGGACCGAGAAGGCGTAGCAGACGATTCGCGCCAGCCACTCGTCATATTGGTCCTTCAGCGGCGGCTGGCGCGTCTCGATCAGCTTGAAGTCCGCCGGCACGAACTTGAGCATGCGGCGGCGCTCGAGATTGCCTGACATCAGTGCGTCGAAATAGTCCTGGAACTGCTTTGTCTGGTCGTTCGTCCATTCCCTCGGCAGCGTCGCGAAGGAATCGGGGATGGAGCCGGCGCGATAATAGTCGAGCGTCGCCGTGTCCCTTCGCAACGCAATGTTGATGGTCAGCGCGATCTGCTCGACCGGGCTCATGCCGTACAGCCGGTGCGAGCGGACGTTGCGCGGCAGATAGAGCAGCTCGTCGCTCGAGAAATCCGCCGCCGGCACCCCGTGCAGCACCTGTTGATAGGCCGGGTCGGGCGGTTCGGGCGAGCGGCCGTCCTCGCCGATCAGCGGCGTGACGGTCGAGCCGTCGATCACGTCGAGACTGTAGAGCGACCCGCCGCGGGTGAAGCGCGGATAGATCGTCGCCGCATCGATGACGAGCAAGTCCTCGAGCAGCATGCGCAGCCAGGCCGCGAAATCGTGGCGGCGGTCGGGGCGGGCGATGAACGCGAGCGCATTCTGGATGCGCGCGGCGGCGTCGGGCGCGCCGGCGGGATCGCGCGAGCGCACGGAATAGCTCAAGCCCGCGATCTGATCCTTGCGGGTTTCGATCACGGTGCGCAGCAGCGGCAGCGCGTCGGCGAGCGCGCGCAGCTCGAGGAAGGAGATGCCGGCGTTCGAACGCGGGACATAAGAGAGATTGACGCCGAACGGATAGTCCCACTGCCGTCCCTTCACCTCAGGCGGCGCCTGCGGCTGCAACGGCTGCTGCGGCCCGAACCAGGTGTCAGGCCCGACGCCCGTGATCGCGTAGCGCGCAGCGGCGGCGAGGCGCTGGAACACGCCGGGCGGCAACGGGGTCTGAACGCCATCCGTGGACATGAGGAGCTTCCTTGTGGCGGGAAGGCGAAGGCCGCGCAGGCCGACAGCTGGAGTTGGCGAGATCGCGTTCAGTTCAAACGGCGAGACTGTTCGACGCGCGCTCGGAGGCGACGCCCCTCAAGGCGCCACCAGCCTCACGCTCACCACAGCCAACCCATCGCCGTCGAGATCGCCGGTGTCGCGGACCGGCACGCCGTTGATCTTGCAATCATGCACGGCCCCGCCGAGCGTCTGCCGGCCAGTCGCGAGGTCGAGCCCGGAGGGCGCCAGCGCGGCGTCGATCGCATCGAGCGCGGCGTTGATCGCGGTCGTTCCCGGGGTCAACGGATCGCGCGCGTCGAAATAGAGGAACAGCTTCGCTTCGAACGTGCGCCGGGGCGTCGCGGGCGAGGTCCATTGGTAGGTCTCGGGGCCGGACTCCAATTGAAAAAACGCGGGACGGAACGCGGAGGGCACTTCGCTCCAGAGCTTCATCCGCCGTGAGGCGAGGCCCCAGGAATAGGCGCCGGAAACCGTCGCGAACAGCGCGGAAAAGGCGACTTCGCGGCTCATGTCTGCCCCCAGCTCTCGCTTGCCGCGGCGGCGAGCGCGGCGACAATCTCGGCGCTCATCTCATCCAGGCTCGATCTGAGATAGGAGCGCTCCGGGATCAGCGAGCCGGGATGCTGCACCCTCCTCGCAAAATGCATCGCGCCCTCGGCGACGAAGGCGAGCACGCCCCCCTTGCTGGGCAGAATCTCATGCGCGCCGGTCTTGCCGCCATATTCCTGGATCGCCGCATATTTGACGTCGCCAAACGCGCCGACCGTCGCAACTACGTCCTCGCCGTCGCCGGCGACCTCCGCCGCGATCGACGCGGCGAGCGCGCCCGAACGCGACTCGAGCGCCTCGCCGGCGAGCTTTTGATGTTTGACCTTGTCGGCGAGCGCGCCGGCGAGCTCCTGCGCCTTGGCCGCGAGTTCGCTCACGAGCGCGGCGGGGTAGGCGTCGAGCCGCGTCCGCAGTGCGTCGACGCCATCGATGGAAAGGGTCAACATCAGACCGCCACGCGGCGATAAGGCTGCAACAGCGACATCACCGGCGCCGAAATCGCAGATATGTCATAGGCGATCGTCTCCTGGCCGCCGATCGACTTGGAGCGCAGCCCGATTCGTTCGGCGGCCCGGAAGCGCTCCGCGGCGAGTTCGAGCGCGGCCTGTGCGATGTCCTGAGGAATGTAACCGTACGAGATCGAAACCGCCGCCCCGGCATCGCCGGCGCTGAACGCGTAGGCGCCGGCGGTCACGCGATATTGGCCCGTGGTCGGCGCCGAGGCGACCGCGCTCAACGCCACGCCGGTAGCGGCATAGACGACGCCCATATCCAGTGCCCATGGCCCATAGGGCGCGAGCGGGGTGAGCGTCCAGGGCGTAGCGACGGGCACGCTCTGCGCCTCGCCCTGCACGGCGTAGCCCGCGCTATAGGCGACGACGAGGTTCTGTCGCGCGGGCCAGACATGCCATCCGAAGATGTCGAGCGCCTGCTGGCGTCCCGGCGGCGCGACGTCGTCGGACCTGAGGAGGTAACCGACCTTCGGCTGCGCGCTCGCAGACGTCGCGGGAGGGATCGCAAAGCCGTCCAGCGTGACCGAGGCGATTTGCAACACCGGCCAGTGGCGAAGGAACAGCCGCCGGCTCTCGCCGTCGATCGTGTCGCTGTAGCTTCGCGGCAACAGGCCGGGGCGGCTCAGCAAGGCGTAGATCGCGCGGCTGCCGGCGGTGATCAGGGCCGAAAGCGTCGCATCATTGGGCGAGGCGCTGGCGGGCAAGCCCAACCAGGCCTTGAGCGCGGCCAGGGTCGTGAGATCGTACGTGGACATCGGAGTCTCGGAGGACAGAGAACAAAATAAGGAGAGCAGGGAGCGAGGATCTGTCCTCCGTTCTCCGATCATCCGTTGCCGATGTTCGTGAGAATGCCGACGCCGAACGGGGCGTAGACCGCCAGCACTTCTTCGGCATAGACGCCATACTCACGTCGGCGCGTGCGCAGCGGCCAGTCGACGCGGTAATAGTCGCGACGCGTCAGCACCTCGGCGACATTGGGGACCTGGTTGGATTGATACCACACCGGCAGCCGCTCGCAGTAGGCCAGTATCGTGCCGGGCGGCAGGTCGGGATGCACCTTGACCGGAATGTCGAAGCCGCCGTCGACGCTGAACGGATTGTAATACCAGCGTACGACGCCGGAGGCGGAGACGCCGTAAGGCCCCCCATTGTCCGAATCGGAGGCGACGTTGTAGCGGATGAGCGGCCCCGAAGCGCTGGTCAGGCACTTGTTGGTGATGTTCTTCTGTTCCTGCGGATTGACGTAGAGCACCGTCGGCGACAACCGATA
>DASXYQ010000329.1:0-5126 GCA_036502445.1 Roseiarcus sp.
ATCGAGGCTCAGCCGCCCCGCGGATATTCGGACGCGGACGAGCAAGCCGTCTCCGGTCGGCATCGGCCGCAGTGCGCCGGGACACCAGCCCTTGACGGCCGCGCTCATGCGGTCTCCGCTATCAATTGTTCGAGGATCGCCGCGCTCGAATTGCGGCGCGAGACCCAAAAACCGCGACGACGGGCCTCAGTGAATTTAGCCGCCATGCCCTTGGCTGCCAACGGATTGGCGGCGACGAGAAACTCACGCACGGCCTCGTCGCCGAGCGTGGCGTCGAAATAGAGGTCGAACTGCCGACTTTCGACGGCGTCGGTCAGCGCGGCGTAGGCGAACAGGTTGTCGAGCGTTTCGGCGATCTCGGTCGCGCCGCGATGGCCGTGGCGCATCTGCCCCGCGATCCAGCGCGGATTGGCGGCGCGTGCCCTCAACACGCGCGCGATCTCCTGGCGCAAGGGCCGCACGGCGATGCGCTCGGGCCGCGTCGAATCGACGTGATAGATCTCGGGCGACGCGCCCTGCATCGCCGCCGCGGCGGCGAAGCCGCCTTCGTGCTCGGCGAAGGCGTTGGAATCGAGCACGTCCTGGCCCGCCATATCCTGCACGTGAATGAGCGCGTCGGCCCGCACGATCTTCTCGCCGAAGCCCGCGTCCGCGCGGCCCTCGCCGGCGCCGTCATAGGCGTGGCTCGAAGCTTCGAGATAGGCGCGGCCCAGTTCGTCGCGCTCGTGCCAGTCGCCGCTCGCCAATATTCCGCTCAGGCCCACGCCGTAATGGCCCGGCGCCGCGCCGAAAATGCGGGAGGCGGGCTCGCCGGCCAGCGGATTGTCTTCAGCGCTTTCCTCAAGCGCGGCGACCGCTTGGAACGCCGCTTCGAGCAGGGCGATCTGGGTCGGGAACACGTCGCGAAACAGCCCGGAGATGCGGATCGTCACATCGACGCGCGGGCGCCCGAGCATCGCCACGGGCAAGATCTCGAAGGCGTTGACGCGGTTCGAGGCGTGATCCCATTTCGGTCGCGCGCCGATCAACGCGAACGCCTGCGCGATTTCCTCGCCGCCGGTGCGCATCGAGGCGCTGCCCCAGAGATCGAGCACGATGCGCCGCGGCCAGTCGCCATGATCCTGAGCATAACGCGCGACCACGTCCTCGGCGGCGCGGCGGCCGATCTCCCACGCGTTGCGCGTCGGTACGGATCGCGGATCGATCGCAAACAGGTTGCGGCCAGTCGGCAGCACGTCGAGCCGCCCGCGCGAAGGCGCGCCCGCCGGACCCGGCGGCACGAAGCGGCCGTCGAGCGCGGCGAGCAGCCCGCGCAGCTCTGCGGGGCCACAAGCGGCGTCAGCTTCTCCCGCGACCACGCCGTCATGACCGGGCTTGTCCCGGTCATCCACCTCGTCGATCTGCCGGCTATTTTCGGATTGTCCGGAAGCCGAGCCACGTGGATGGCCGGGACAAGCCCGGCCATGACGGATAGCGCGGTTCTCGGCCCCGAACACATGCAGCCCGTCGCCGATGCGCATGTCTTTCAGCTCACAGAGCCAAGCGTCGAGCTTGCGCAGCGCCGCATCCGGCTCGGCTCCATCGGCCTCGCATTCCCGAAGCAGCCCCGCCTCGCCCGCGCGCTCGAGAATCAGATCGGCGATTGCGCGAGCGCGGCGCGGATCGAGCGATTGCGCATGCGAGAATTCGTCGAACAGCGCTTCCAGTTCGTGCGCTGCGCCATAGGCGCCCGCCTCGACGAGCGGCGGCGTGAGATGGCCGATCGTCACGGCGGCGATCCGGCGTTTGGCCTGTGCAGCCTCGCCGGGATTGTTGACGATGAAGGGATAGATCACGGGCATCGGGCCGAGAGTCGCCTCGACGGCGCAATCCTTCGAGAGCGCGACCGCCTTGCCCGGCAGCCATTCGAGCGTGCCGTGCGCGCCCAGATGAATGAGCGCGTCGATGCGCTCGACCTCGCGCAGCCAGATGTAGAACGCGACATACGCATGGCGTGGCGCAGCTGCGAGGTCGTGATACTCGGCCTTGCGCGTCTCGCTCCGACCCCGATCCGGCTGCACCGCGACGATCAGCTTTCCCGCGCGCACGAAGCGGTAAACGAACGCGCCTTCGCGCACGGCCGGGTCGGTTTCAGGATCGCCCCACGCCGCGACGACGCTTCGGCGGAAGGGCTCTGGCAGCGCCGCGAAGCGGTCGGCGTAATCGACCAGAGAGACGACCGCCTCCTCCGGACCCTGCGACAGATGTGGGATCAGCGTCTCGGCCTCGATCGACGCGCCGACATCATAGCCCGCGTCGCGCAATGCTTGGCCGATCGAAGCGACGCTCGCGGGCGTGTCGAGTCCGACGGCATAGCCGACGCGGCCGCCCTTGCCGGGATAATCGGAGAGGACGCAGGCGAGCCGCCGATCATGGCGAGTCGTGCGCCCAAGCTTCGCCCAAGCTGCCGCGAGACTGGCGACAAAGTCGACGCGGTCCTCAAGCGGCGCATGAACGACCCGCGAGAACTGCAGGTTCTCGGCGCGTGCGCACGCCTGCTTGAAGGAGATCGCCCGCGTCAGAATGCGCCCGTCGATTTCCGGCAGCGCGACATGCATCGCGAGGTCGGCGGGCGAAAGCCCGCGCGTCGAGGCCGCCCAGGCCTCCGCCCCCGCGCCCGCCAGCACGACCTGCAGCACCGGCGCGTCGGCCTCGTCGAGAACGCCGCCGCCGCCCTCGTCGAGGCGCGCCGAAAAGGCGGTGGCGTTGAGAATGACGTCGAACTTTTCGTGCGAGATCAGTTCGCTCAAGTGGGTGCGCACGGCGGCGTCCTTGAGGCTGGTCACGTAGGAGCAGGTTATCGCGAAGCCGCGCGCTTCGAGCGCATTTGCGAGCGCGTCTATCGGGGTGACGTCGTCGGCGAGATAAATCGAGCGATAGAAGACAATGAGGGCGCGTGGCGGCTGCGAGAGCCCCACCCCTAGCCCCTCCCCGCAAGAGGCGGGGAGGGGCCGGGGGTGGGGCCGCTCATAGAGCCCGAATGCCGCCACCGCGCGCGGCGCCGGCGCATTTCCTCTCGTGACGAAGGAGAGGCACGCGGCCATGTTGTACGGACCGCCCTCTTCGAAATAGCTCCCCAGCAAGCGCAAAGAGGCTTCATCCAGCGTCGAGGCCTCTGCGAGTCTCGCGTCCTCGAAGCGATCGCCGGGCAACAACGCGAGCGCAATGCCCCGGGCCTTCGCGAGAGCGGCCAATTGGTCGACGCCATAGCGCCAGTACTCCATGCCGCCGAGCAGTCGCACCAACACGAACCGCGCCCGGGAGCAAACCGTTTCGAGATAGAGATCGACGGAATAAGGGTGTTTCAGCGCGTCGAGATTCGCCAGCCGCAGGCTGGGGCGCGGCTCGCTCATTCGGTCCCAGGCCGCGGCGAACGCCGCGAGGTCGCTGTCGCTGAACGACAACAACACCACCTCTGCGGGCGAGTGCCCGAGATCGACCGCTTCGGCCGTCTCGTCGAGGGAGCGCGTTTCGATCCTCGCGATATGCACCGACCTTCAGACCCCCAGCATGGTTTCGATCGCCGCGCGGTCGAGACCCTTCTCGCCGATGACGACGAGCCGGCTGCGGCGGGCCTCGCTGGGCGCCCACGAACGATCGAAATCGCGGCGAAATCGTTGACCGACGCCCTGGACCAGCAGGCGCATAGGCTTGCCCGCGACTTCGACATAGCCTTTTATCCGAAGAATGTCGTGCGCGCGCGTGGCCTCGCCGAGCCGCGCGAGCAGCGCGTCGGGGTCGGCGACGGCGGGCAGATCGAGCACGAAAGAATCGAAATCGTCGTGGTCGTGCTCGCCCAAGGCGTCGTGATGCGAAGGACGAGCCTCGAGATCGTCCTCGGCCGCGGCCTTCAGCCCGAGCAGCACGTCGGGCTCGATGCGCCCCTCACGCGTCGCGACGACCTTCACCGCGCGAGGTATCGCGCTCGCGATCGTCGCGCGGAGCGCTCCGAGCTGCTCGGACGAAACGAGATCGCTCTTGTTGAGCACGACCATGTCGGCTGAGAGCAGCTGATCCTCGTAGACTTCCTCGAGCGGGTTGCCGTGGTCGAGCGAGGGGTCGACGCGGCGTTGCGCGGCGATCTTTTCCGGATCGTCCGCGAAGCGCCCCGCCGCGACGGCGGCCGCATCCACTACCGCGACGACGCCATCGACCGTGAGTCTGGCGCGCAGCTCCGGCCATTCGAACGCTTTCACCAGCGGCTTCGGCAGCGCCAACCCCGAGGTCTCGATGATGATGTGATCGGGCCGAGGCTTGCGGTTCAGCAGCGCAGTCACCGCGGGCGCGAAATCGTCGGCGACGGTGCAGCAGATGCAGCCATTGGCGAGCTCGACGATATTCTCCTCGGGACAAGTCTGCGCGCCGCAACTCCGGAGAATTTCGCCGTCGACGCCGACGTCGCCGAATTCGTTGATGATCAGCGCGAGCCGGCGGCCGCCGGCATGGGCGAGGATATGGCGGATGAGCGTGGTCTTGCCCGAGCCGAGGAAGCCGGTGACGATCGTGACAGGGACTTTGGCGAACATCGGCATTACCCTTCGACTGGCGCCAGCGGCGGGGTGCGCGAGATCACGCCCTTGCGAAACGGAATCGGCCGCTCGCGCCAGGGCACGATCCCGTCCTGGGTGCGAGCGAAGCGCCGCACGGCCGTCAAGATGTCTTCCAGGTGAGTTTCGAGGCTGAGATCGCCGACGACGTAGGTCCACTTGCCGCGAGCGGTGAGCGCGACGGTGCACGGCCGCTTGCACACGGAAAGGCATTCCACCGCGCGCAGAGAAACCCCGCCCTCGTTGTCGGCGGCGATTCGAGCGCTCAGTGCGTCGAACAGAGCTTGGCCAAGGCGATCCTCTCCCGCCTTGCAGGTGACGCACACGTAGAGCGTCGCGTCGCTCTCATCGTTGGCCGCGGTCATTGGTGCGACGGCGGGGCGGTCAGGGACAGACGCGCGACGGCACGCCGTCGCCGAATACTCTGGATGGAAAAAGAATCTTCATTACAGGCGCTCCTTGACCGCCCCACCGGCGATCGCTCGGACGATAAAGGCACGGCAGGTCTCCTGGCTCGCGCGCGTATCGCCGGCGCCGCCT
>DASXYQ010000330.1:0-4157 GCA_036502445.1 Roseiarcus sp.
GATGTATCTGGCGAAGGCGCTCACGATGCGTTCGCTGCCGGAGATCGGCCGTCGCTTCGGCGGACGCGATCATACCACCGTGCTGCACGCGGTGCGCAAGATCGATGGCCTCTGTTCCGCCGACTCGGCCCTGCGCGAGGAACTCGAATTGCTCAAGCGCATGTTGCAGGAGTAGAAGTCGTCGTCGATGAACCTCATCTTCAAGATCGTGAGTTCGACGGAATGGCGCGCCGCCGAGGCCGGCGGCGTTTTCGGCGGCGCCGCCGTCGATCGAGCCGACGGCTACATCCATTTCTCCACCGCCGCTCAGGCGCCCGAGACCGCGCAGAAATGGTTCGCGGGCCGGGACGATCTCATGCTGGTCGCGATCGACGCCGACGCCCTCGGCGCGCAATTGCGATGGGAGCCCTCGCGGGGCGGCGCTCTGTTCCCGCATCTCTATGGCGAGCTGCCGCTGACGGCCGTGGTCTGGTCCCGGCCGTTGCCCCTCGCGGAAGACGGACGGCATAGGTTCGGATCTCTGTCGCAATGATCCGCGCCCTGAGCGCGCTCGCTCGTCCTTGGTTTTCCTGGCTGCCGCCCGAGAGCGCGCACCGCACGGCGATCGCGGCGTTGAAGCTCATGCCTCGCTCGCCGAACACGGCCTCGGACTACAGACTGGCCGTCGACGCCTTCGGCTCGAGTTTTGCGCACCCCCTGGGGCTCGCGGCCGGATTCGACAAGAACGCCGAGGTTCCGGACGCGCTGCTCGCCCTCGGCTTCTCATTCGTCGAAGTGGGAACCTTGACGCCGCTTCCGCAAGTCGGCAATGCCAAGCCCCGATTGTTTCGCCTGCCCGCCGACGCCGCCCTAGTCAATCGAATGGGCTTCAACAACGACGGCTTCGAGGCGGCGCTCGCCCGACTGACGGCGCGCACCGGCCGGGGGATTCTGGGCGTCAATTTCGGCCCCAACAAGGACGCCGTCGATCGCATCGCGGATTACGTCCTTGGCGTGAAGACCTTCGCCGCCGCCGCGAGTTGGTTCACGATCAATGTTTCCTCGCCAAACACGGCCGGCCTCCGCGATCTGCAGCGCCGCGAGGCGCTCGACGAACTCGTGGCGCGCGTCATCGAGGCGCGCGAGGCGGTTCGGCCGCGCCGCCCGGTGCTTATCAAGATCGCGCCCGACCTCGACCTCCGCGGGCTCGACGACATCGTCGAGGTTGCGACCTCCCGTGGGGCCGATGGCCTGATCGTCTCGAACACGACCATCGCGCGGCCGCCGACGCTGCGCGACCCCCGATCGCGCGAGACGGGCGGACTATCGGGTCGGCCGCTGTTCCCCGCCTCCACTCAGCTGTTGGCCCGCGCGTATCTGCGCGCCGGGGGTGCCCTGACTTTGATTGGTTGCGGCGGCATAGAGGATTCGGCGACGGCGCTCGCGAAAGTCCAGGCCGGCGCGACGCTGCTGCAACTCTACACGAGCTTCGCCTATCGCGGCCCCCGAGTGATCGACGATATCCTCGACGGGCTGTCGGCCGCGGTCTCGACGAGCGGCGCGCAATCGATCGCCTCACTCGTCGGGACCCAGGCCCGCGAATTCTCGGCGCCGACCCGAGCGGGGGCGCCTAACGGAAAATGACATGGAATTCGTGCCGGCCGGGGCTATCGCGTACGCCGCGCGCCGAGCAGCCGCAACACGAACCAGATCGGCAGCACGACCATCGCGCCGGTCAATAGAATTCGGCCGAACTGGCGAAAATCCGTCAGGCCGAACTCGATCAGATGGCGCACGCCCCGCTCGAAGCTTTCGTAGACGGTCTCCGGATCGAAGCCGAACATCGCCAGTATCAATCCGACGACAAACGACACGACGAGCAGCCGCAGCAGGACCGATGCGGGAGAGCCGCCGATAAATCCAGTGACCCAGTTCAAGCAGAACCCTCGGCTGCGCCGCGGTCGGCGGCGAATCTCCTCATCCGCCGACCCTTCGCCGGAGCGCGACGCGGCGCCCCGGCTCACTCGGCTGGGCGTGGTTTACCCCCCTTTGGGGAAATGCACCACCGTCGGCGACTTCGGCTGCGCCGACTCGGCCTCCTGTCCGGCGACCGGCTTGCCGTCGATCGTCAGCTTGCCGTGCGCCGCGCTGATCTTGACGGTCGCGCCGTCCCGGATATCGCCGGTGAGGATCGCCTCGGCGAGCGGGTCCTGCACCCACTTCTGGATCACGCGCTTGAGCGGACGAGCGCCATAGGTGGGATCGTAGCCCCTCTCGGCCAGCCATTGCCGCCCGCGCGCATCCAGCGACAACGTGATCTTGCGGTCCTCCAGCAGCTTGGCGAGCCGCTTGAACTG
Organism: Roseiarcus sp.; assembly: GCA_036502445.1. Classification (GTDB taxonomy): domain Bacteria; phylum Pseudomonadota; class Alphaproteobacteria; order Rhizobiales; family Beijerinckiaceae; genus Roseiarcus. The sequence goes on from DASXYQ010000330.1 coordinate 2,337, forward strand.
GATGTCGACGATCGCCCCCATGTCCTCGCGCCGCAGACGATGGAACAAGATGATCTCGTCGACGCGGTTGAGGAATTCGGGCCGGAAATGCGCGCGCACCACGGCCATCACTTCCCGCTCGACGGTCTTCACGTCCTGGTCCTCGGGCACGCTGACGAGGAACTCCGAGCCGAGGTTCGAGGTCATCACGATCAGCACGTTGCGGAAATCGACCGTGCGCCCCTGTCCGTCGGTCAGCCTGCCGTCGTCGAGCACCTGCAGCAGCACGTTGAATACGTCCGGATGCGCCTTCTCGATTTCGTCGAACAGCACGACCTGATAAGGGCGCCGCCGCACGGCCTCGGTCAGGGCGCCGCCCTCGTCATAGCCGACGTAGCCCGGAGGCGCACCGATCAGCCGCGAGACCGAGTGCTTCTCCATGTATTCGGACATGTCGATGCGCACCATCGCGGTCTCGTCGTCGAACAGGAACGCGGCGAGCGCCTTGGTCAGCTCGGTCTTGCCGACGCCGGTGGGTCCGAGGAACATGAACGAGCCGATCGGCCGGTTGGGATCCTGCAAGCCGGCGCGGGCGCGCCGCACCGCCGTCGCAACCGCGGTCACGGCCTCGGCCTGGCCGACGACCCGCTTGGCCAGCTCGACCTCCATCTTCAGCAACTTGTCGCGCTCGCCCTCGAGCATCTTGTCGACCGGCACGCCGGTCCAGCGCGAAACCACCTGCGCGACATGGTCCGGAGTCACCGCCTCGTCGACCAGCGCCGCGCCGCTCTGCTCCTCGATTGCGGCAAGCTTCTTCTCAAGTTCGGGTATGACCCCGTAGGCTAGGCGGCCGGCTTCGGCGTAGTCGCCCTTGCGTTGCGCCTGAGCGAGGTCGTTGCGGGCGGCCTCCAGTTGCTCTTTAAGCTTTTGAGCCTGGCCGATCTTGTCCTTCTCGGCCATCCAACGCTGGGTCAGCGCGTCGGACCTCTCTTGCAGCTCGGCGAGCTCGGCGGTGAGCTTGGTCAGCCGATCGCGCGAGGCCGCATCGGTCTCCTTGCGAAGCGCCTCCTGCTCGATCTTGAGCTGCATGATGCGGCGATCGAGCTCGTCGAGTTCCTCCGGCTTGGAATCGACCTGCATGCGTTGGCGGGAGGCCGCCTCGTCGATCAGATCGATCGCCTTGTCGGGCAGGAACCGGTCGGCGATGTAGCGGTTCGACAGCACCGCGGCGGCGACGATCGCGGCGTCGGTGATGTGGACGCCGTGGTGAACTTCGTATTTCTCCTTCAGGCCGCGCAGGATCGAGATGGTGTCCTCGACCGAGGGCTGCGAGACGAACACCGGCTGGAACCGCCGCGCGAGCGCCGCGTCCTTTTCGACGTGCTTGCGGTATTCGTCGAGAGTCGTGGCGCCGATGCAATGCAACTCGCCGCGCGCGAGCGCGGGCTTCAGCAGGTTGGAGGCGTCCATCGCGCCGTCGGCCTTGCCGGCGCCGACCAGCGTGTGCATTTCGTCGATGAATAGGATGACGCCGCCCTCGGACGCCGTCACTTCGTTGAGCACCGCCTTCAGGCGCTCTTCGAATTCGCCGCGGTACTTCGCGCCCGCCACGAGCGCGCCCATGTCGAGGGCGACGATGCGCTTGTTTTTGAGCCCTTCGGGGACGTCGCCGCGGTAGATGCGGCCGGCGAGGCCTTCGACGATCGCGGTTTTGCCGACGCCGGGCTCTCCGATGAGGGCGGGGTTATTCTTCGTGCGGCGGGAGAGGATCTGCATCACTCGGTCGATCTCGGTTTCGCGCCCGATGAGCGGTCCGAGCTTGTTGTTGCGCGCCGCCTCGGT
>DASXYQ010000331.1:0-7351 GCA_036502445.1 Roseiarcus sp.
TCCAGTTCGGGGCAGAGCGACTGGACCGTTTGGATGAAAGCCTCGCTGAGCGCGATCGAACGGGCGCGAACGGCGGCCATGTCCACGCCATCCCATACGGTCAGCGCAGCTTCCAGCGCGGCCATCGAGAGCACCGCCGGCGTGCCCGCGCGCAGACGATGCATCGCGGGCGCGGGTCGGTAGTGGAGATCGAATTCGAACGGGGCCGCGTGACCCATCCAGCCCGACAAGACGGGCGCGACCTCGTCCTGCAGACCGGGACGCACGTAGATGAACGCGGGGGCGCCCGGTCCGCCGTTGAGATATTTGTAGCCGCAACCCACCGCGAAATCGGCGCCGACGCCAGTGAGATCGACCGGCAGCGCCCCGGCGGAATGCGCGAGGTCCCAGACCGTGACGATGCCCAGCGCCTTCGCCTTGGCGGTCAGCGCGGCCATATCGTGCAGCCGGCCGGTGCGGTAGTCGACCTCGGTGAGCATCAGGACAGCAACGCTCTCGTCCATCGCCCCGGCGACCTCTTCGGGCGCGACTACCTTCAGTTGGTAGCCGCGGTCGAGCGTTCCGATCACGCCCTCCGCGATGTAGAGATCGGTCGGGAAATTGCCGCTGTCGGAAAGGATTGTCCTGCGGGGTCCCGCCAATCGCAGCGCCGCGTTCAACGCCTTGTAGAGATTGACCGAGGTGGAATCGGCCGCCATCACCGAACCCGCCGGCGCGCCGATCAGCTCGCCGATCCGGTCGCCGACGCGCGAGGGCATGTCGATCCAGCCCGCGGTATTCCAGGCGCGGATCAACTCGCGGCTCCAGTTCTCGTCGAGTTCGCGCCGAACCCGCTCCCGCGCCGCCTTCGGCATGGCGCCCAGCGAATTGCCGTCGAGATAGATCACGCCTTCGGGCAGATCGAACAGGGCGCGCGTGCGCGTGAAGAGATCATCACTCATGGCTGGCGCCCCGCTCTCAATTGGAAGCGCTGGATCTTGCCGGTTTGGGTCTTGGGCAGGCTGCCGGCGAATTTGATCGAGCGCGGATATTTATAGGGCGCGATCGCCGCCTTGACGTGGTTTTGCAGACGCAGAACCATCGCGGCGTCCGCTGTCGCGCCTTCCTTCAACACCACGTGCGCCTCGACGATCTGGCCGCGCTCTTCGTCGGGCGCGCCGATCACGGCGCATTCGAGAACCGCCTCGTGAGTCAGCAGCGCCGCCTCCACCTCGGGACCGGCGATGTTGTAGCCGGCCGAGATGATCATGTCGTCGTTGCGCGCCGCGAAATGGAAGTAGCCGTCCTCATCCTGGCTGAAAGCGTCGCCGGTGACGTTCCAGCCGTTCCTGACGTACTCCCTTTGCCTGTCATCGGCGAGGTAGCGGCAACCGGTCGGCCCGCGCACCGCCAGCCGCCCGACTACGCCGCGCGGGACTTCGTTGAACGCTTCGTCCACCACCTTGGCCTCGTAACCCGGCCCGGGCTTCCCGGTAACGCCGGCCTTGCGATCGTCGATCCGGGTGGTGATGAAAACGTGCAGCATTTCGGTCGAGCCCAGGCCGTCGAGCAGGGGGACGCCGGTGCGCGCCGTCCAGCTCTCATAGATCGGCGCTGGGAGGGTTTCGCCCGCCGAGACCGCCAGCCGCAGCGACGACAGCTTCGCGTCCGCGTCCGTCGCGGCGAGCATCGCGCGATAGGCGGTCGGGGCGGTGAAGCAGATCGTCGCCTTATAGCTCTCGATGATGCCGATGAGGTTGAGCGGAGTGGCGTTCTCGATCAAGGCGGCGGCGGCGGCGAAGCGCAGCGGGAACACCGCGAGGCCGCCGAGCCCGAAGGTGAACGCGATCGGCGGCGAGCCGACGAAGACGTCGGTGGGCTGCACGTTCAAAATGTGCTTGGCGAAGCCGTCGGCGATGATCAGGATGTCGCGATGAAAATGCATGGTGGCTTTGGGCACGCCCGTGGTGCCCGAGGTGAAGCCCAGCAGCGCGACGTCGTCGCGCCCAGTCTCGACCGCCTTGAATCGCACTGGTTTGTCGAGCGCGATGCGGTCGAGTTCGGCGTCATGATTGGCGGTGCCGTCGAACCCGACGACCAGCTTCAGGAACTTGCTGTCCTTGGCGCAGGCGACCAGTTCTTCCGAGATGCGCGTGTCGCAGAGCGCGAGCGCGATTTCCGCCTTGTCGACGATCTTCGCCAGTTCGCCGGCGCGCAGCATCGGCATCGTATTGACGACGACGGCGCCGGCCTTGGTGGCGGCGAGCCAGATCGCGACCATCGCGGGATTGTTCGCCGAGCGGACCAGCACCCGGTTGCCCGGCTTCACGCCATAATTCTCGACCAGCGCATGGGCGAGCCGATTGCTCCAGTCGGTGAGCTCCTTGTAGGTGCGCCGCCTGCCGTGTCCGATCAGCGCGGTATGGTCGCCGAAGCCGCGCTCGACCATGCGGTCGGTCAACTCGACCGCGGCGTTGATATATTCCGGATAGTCGAAGCCCTCGAGCAGGAAGTCCGGCCAGTCGGCCGCGGGCGGCAGATTGTCGCGGGCGAAGGTGTCGACATGGGCGGTTGGGCCGAGCATCGCATCGCTCTCCGGATCGATGGCGTGGGAAATCATCAAGGATCGCACGGAATGCGCAGCCACGACAAATCTCGCGGGCGAGGCCCCTTCTCCCCTTGCGGGAGAAGGTGGCGCGATAGGGCGTCGAAAGACGCCCGCTTTCGACGGGCTATGGCGCCGGGTGAGGGGTCGCGCCGGAAGGCGCATTCCGCATTCCGTCGCAAATTAGGGAGATTGTTCACAATTAGCCGAACCTTCTCGCAATCGCTCGAAGCCGGCGCCAACCCCTCATCCGGCCCTTCGGACCACCTTCCCCCGCAAGGGGGGAAGGACGCCCGGCTCGGTTCAATCCGGGCTCGCTTCGGCGACCTGATCGCCGACCGATCTTTTGAGCGCGCCGAGATGGCCGAGCAACGTCTCGCGCGTGGCGGCGTCGACGCCGCTCATCATTTCGCGCAACCACCCTTCGTGCGCCTCGGCCATATCCGCGAACGCCGCCGAACCGCGCTTGGTGAGTTTGGCGACCGTCACGCGCCGGTCGCCACCGAGCGCCTCCCGGACAATCAGGCCGTCGGCGACCAGGCGGTCCACTAGGCCTGTGACATTGCCGTTGGTGACCATGGTGCGCTTGGAGAGCTCGCCGAGCCTGAGGCCCCCGGGCTCGCGGAACAGCTGCGAGAGCAGGTCGAACTGCGGCAGGGTCGTATCGAACTCCGCGCGCAAGCGGCGCCTGATCTCCTGCGAGATCAGTCTTGTCGTCGAAAACAAGCGAAGCCAGAGCCGGAGCTCTAGCTTCTGGTCCGCCTTCGCGCCTTTGACGATGAACTCGATGTCTGCGCCCGCCTCCGCGGCCTGGTTGCTATCCACCTTCAGGTTCCCTGTTCTTCATTCCGCGAGCTGATCGAAGGGTCCTCGACAAAGCCGTGTGTCATGGTCGCGAACGCGACCATCCAGGACGCCACGACGGCAGAGGAGGAGATCCCAACGGCCGTCGCCTCATTGTGTCCCAACCGCTGGATACCCGCTTTCGCGGGTATGACACCGGTCGGCGTAGCACGCGCCCCCTCATTCCGGCACGACGGCCATCGACTGGATTTCGATCTTCGCGCGGTCCTCTATCAGCGCTGCGACCTGCATCGCGGTCATCGCGGGATAGTGGCGGCCGATCACTTCGCGATAGGCGGCGCCGATCGCTTTCAAGTTCGTGAGATAGTCCTGCTTGTCGATGAAATACCACGTCATCGAAGTGATGTGCGCGGGTTCCGCGCCGGCCTCGGCGAGCACCGCGACGATGTTCTCCAGGCATTGCCGGAACTGGCCGACGAAATCGTCGGTCTCGAATTCGCCCCGCGCGTTCCAGCCGACCTGGCCGGCCACGAACACCAGTCGTCCCTTGGCGGCGACGCCGTTGGAATAGCCGACCGGTTTGACCCAGCCCTCGGGCTGCAGGACTTTGTTCATCCGCCTTCCCCCTTCAGGAGTTCGCGCGCGACGATGAGCCGCTGCACTTCGGTGGCGCCTTCGTAGATCCGCAGCGCGCGAATCTCGCGATAGAGTTTTTCCACCATCTCACCGCTCGTCACGCCCCGGCCGCCGAACATCTGCACCGCGCGGTCGATCACCGCTTGCGCGCTCTCGGTCGCGGTCATCTTCGCCATCGCGGCCTCGCGCGTGGTCGGCAGGCCCTGTACGTCGCGGCGCCAGGCGGCGCGATAGGTCAGCAGAGCGGAAGCGTCGTTGGCGGTCGCCATTTCGCCGAGCGCCGCCTGCGTCAGTTGCAAGTCGGCGAGTGTCGCCCCGAACATGCGCCGCGCCCTGGCGTGCTCGAGCGCCTCGTCGAGCGCGCGGCGCGCGAAACCGAGCGCCGCCGCGGCGACCGAGGCGCGGAAAATGTCGAGCGTGCGCATTGCGATCTTGAAACCCTCGCCGGGGGCGCCGAGCCGGCGGCTCACCGGTATTCGGCAGCCTTCGAAGCGGATCGTCGCGAGCGGATGCGGAGCGATCACTTCGATCCGTTCGACGATCGAAAACCCGGGATCTTCGGGGTAGACGATAAAGGCCGAGATTCCTCGCGTGCCCGGCGCTTCGCCCGTGCGCGCGAAGACAGTATAGACGTCGGCGATTCCGCCGTTGGAAATCCAGGTCTTCTCGCCGTCGAGAATATAATCGTCCCCGGCGGGGCGCGCCGCGCAACTCATGGCGGCGACATCGGAGCCCGCTTCTTTCTCGGAGAGAGCGAAGGCGGCAACCCATTCCCCCGCGCGAACCATCGGCAGCACGGCAGCCTGGAGTTCCGGTGAGCCAGCCAGGCCGATCGCGCCCACGCCCAAACCCTGCATGGCGAAGGCGAAATCGGCCAAACTATCATGCCAGGCCAGCGTCTCGCGCGTGAGGCAGACCAGCCGGGAGCGGATCGAGCGAGGGTCGCCGGTCGCGTCGACGACGGCAATGTCGAGCAGCCCCGCCTCGCCCAATCTGGCGACCAACTTGCGGCAGGCGCCGTCGACATCGCGGTGGTCGACGTCGTCGATCGCGCCGCCCGCGACGAAACGATCGAGCCGTTCGGCGTAGGCGCGGTGGGCCGGTTCGAAGAAGGGCCAGTCGAGGTGTTCGCGGGTGGGATGCGCACGCATCGTGTCAGTTCTCCGCGGCGCAGAGTTTTCCCTTCCCCGTTCTTACGGGGAGGGGCTGGGGGTGGGGCTCTTCATGGGGACGTGACGACGCCTTCCCGGCCGCCGGAAGCGGAAACGGCCCCACCCCTGACCCTTCCCCGCAAGAGCGGGGAGGGGAATTGGCGCCGCCTCTCATCCTCAGTTCCCCTCGAATTGCGGTTTGCGCTTGGCGGCGAAGGCCTCGAAAGCGCGACGGAAATCCCCTGTCGCCATGCAGATCGCCTGCGCCTGCGCTTCCGACTCGATGATTTCGTCGAGGCCCATCGCCCATTCCTGATTGAGCATGGTCTTGGTCATGCCATGCGCGAACCACGGCCCGGCGGCGAGCGATCGGGCGAGATCGACCGCCTTTGCGTTCAAAGCGTCGGCGGCATGAAGCGAATTATAGAAGCCCCAGGCATGCCCCTCCGCCGCGCTCATCGTCCTACCGGTGAACAACAGCTCGGCGGCGCGGCCGTGCCCGATGATGCGCGGCAATATCCCGCAGGCGCCCATATCGGCGCCGGCCAGTCCCACCCGCGTGAACAGAAACGCGGTCTTCGCCTCCGGCGTCGCGATCCTCAAATCGGATGCCATCGCCAAAATCGCGCCCGCCCCGGCGCAGACGCCGTCGACCGCCGCGATGACCGGCTGCGGGCACTTGCGGATCGCCTTGACGAGATCGCCGGTCATGCGGGTGAAGGCGATCAGGTCCGGCATCGCCATGCGGGTGAGCGGCTCGATGATCTCGAAGACGTCGCCGCCCGAGCAGAAATTGCCGCCTTCCCCTGTCAGGAGCACGACCCGGATATCCGAGGCGTGCGCGAGGTCGCGAAAGAGGTCGCGCAACTCCGCGTAGCTTTCGAAGGTCAGCGGATTCTTGCGCTCCGGCCGGTTCAATCGCACGATCGCAACGCGTCCGTCCTCGCTCGCGGCGAAGCCGAAATGCGCAGCGTGGAAATCCTTGAAGGGGCGCAGATCGCCGCGCATCGACGCTTTCTCGCTCATCCCGCTAAAACCTCTCCGCCGGCGACCACGATCGCCTGTCCATTGATCGACGCCGCTCCCGGCGACGCCAGCCAGCACACTGTATCGGCAACCTCGCCCGGCGAGACAAGCCGCCCTTGCGGATTGGACTTCGCCAGCAACGCGAGCGTTTCGTCTTCGCTGCGGCCGGTTTTCTGCTGCAAGCTCATCGCTGCCCGCCGGAGCATTGGCGTATCGGTATAGCCGGGACAGACGGCGTTGACGGTGACGCCCGTCTTGGCGAGCTCCAGCGCAAGCGCGCGCGTCAGGCCGATGACGCCGTGCTTGGCGGCGCAATATGCCGAGACATAGGCGTATCCTGTCAGGCCCGCAGTCGAGGCTATATTGATGATTCGCGCCCCCGGGCCTCTCGCCTTCAGATCCGGCAATGCCGCATGCGTCATCTGAAACACCGCGGTCAGGTCAACCGCCAGCACGTGCGACCACATCTCGAGCGAGGTCTTCTCGAACGGCGCGGTCGGGGCCTGCCCCGCGTTGTTGACGAGGATGTCCACCGGGCCGAAGGCGTCGTGCGCAAGCGATAGCGCGCGGGGCGCGGCGGCCGGGTCCGTGACGTCGATGTCCGCGACCGCGAGGCTCGATCGGGGGCCGAGTTCGGCGGCGAGCTCCTCGAGCGGCTGCGACCGACGCCCGACCAGCGTCACTCGCGCGCCGTCGGCCGCGAGCGCGCGGGCGATCGCCGCACCGATGCCGCTGCCCGCACCGGTCACGAAGGCGTGGCGTCCTTGCAATGCGCCCGGGGTCATTTGCGGATCCTACCCCTCGTCGCCCCCGTGTCATACCCGCGAAAGCGGGTATCCAGTCGTGGGGCCACGATGATTCCGTGGGCGCTGAAACGCCGCGGTGACCGCCATGCATCAAGTCCTGGGACGGTCGTGGCGTCCTGGATGCTCGCGTCCGCGAGCATGACAAGAAGCGGGGTCATTTTGCCGCCGCCGCACGCGCGAGATTGGTCTCGTACTGACCCTTCGCCGCGTAATACTGCTTGGGCCAGCCGATCGACGTCAGTCCGATCTTGGCGGCCTCGTGCAGCGTCCAGGACGGGTCGGCCAGATGTGGGCGCGCGATCGCGCAGAGATCGGCGCGTCCGGCCGCCAGGATCGAGTTGGCG
>DASXYQ010000332.1:0-1784 GCA_036502445.1 Roseiarcus sp.
CACTGGATTCCCGCTGATTTGACGCTGTCGTAGAGCGCAGAGATGTCCAGGCTCTCGACAAAATCCCAGACGTGCCGTCGACCGCGATCTCGGCGCGTTCTTTCACCCCGCGCGCCGCGCGCTCACCGCCAAGTTGCTCGAGATCGAGGCGACCGTCGAGAAAAGGCTCGCCGCCCTGAAGGCGGAGTTGACGGACGATCCATCCGCCTCCACGCGCCGCCGGCAGGCGGCGCATGCTTGACGCTGTCGGGCTCCAGCGCCCGCTTCCTTTCGCGCCGGTAGAGCGTCGCCGGCTTGACGTCTTCGCGCTCGGTACCGCAAGAACCACGGCTTCGGCTTCATCGGCGTTCGCGGCCGGGTGAAGGCCCAGGCCGCGGGAATGACACGTGTTCTTGGAGCTGACGCCGCGATTTGTGGCGGAACGGCGCCTTTCGCCGCCAAATGCTGCCATAATCGGGCCCCACCTAGCGTCATCCCGTTCCCAGGCCTCAGGACGCAAGAAATGATCGAGCCGGCGCCGTTGCGATTTTACGTGCCGGAGCCCGCCGTCAGGCCGGGCGACCAGCCGGATTTCTCCAATGTGCGGATAGCGGAAGCCGGATCGGTCCGCAGGCCGGAAATCGACGCCGACCCGGAGTCGATCCGCGATCTCGCCTTCTCGATCATTCGCGTGCTCGACCGCAACGGCGACGCGGTAGGCCCCTGGGCGGGCACGCTGACCGACGAGGAGCTCGCCGAGGGGCTCAAGCACATGATGACGCTGCGCGCCTTCGACGCGCGCATGCAGATGGCGCAGCGCCAGGGCAAGACTTCGTTCTATATGCAGCACATGGGCGAGGAGGCGGTCAGCTGCGCGTTCCGGCGCGCGCTCGAACCCGGCGACATGAACTTTCCGACCTATCGGCAGGCTGGGCTCTTGATCGCCGGCGGCTATCCGATGGTTGCGATGATGAACCAGATCTTTTCGAACGAAGAGGATCCGCTCAAGGGCCGTCAGCTTCCGGTGATGTATGCCTCCAAGGAGCACGGCTTCTTTTCGATTTCGGGGAATCTCGCGACGCAATTCATCCAGGCGGTGGGCTGGGCGATGGCCTCGGCGATCAAGCGCGATACGAAAATCGCCGTTGGCTGGATCGGCGACGGCGCTACGGCGGAGTCGGATTTTCACTCGGCGCTGGTCTTCGCCTCGACCTATCGGGCGCCCGTCGTGCTGAACATCGTCAACAACCAATGGGCGATTTCGACTTTCCAGGGCATCGCTCGCGGCGGCTCGGGCACCTTCGCCGCGCGGGGATTGGGTTTTGGCATTCCGGCGCTGCGCGTCGACGGCAACGACTATCTGGCGGTGCACGCGGTCGCCAAATGGGCGACCGAGCGCGCCCGGCGCAATTTAGGACCGACGCTGATCGAATATGTCACCTACCGCGTCGGGGCGCATTCGACGTCGGACGATCCTTCCGCCTATCGGCCGAAGACGGAATCGGAGCAATGGCCGCTCGGCGATCCCGTGCTCCGGCTGAAGAACCACCTGATCGCGCGCGGGCGTTGGTCGGAGGAGCGTCACAAACAGGCCGAGGCGGAGGTGCTCGACGACGTGATATCGGCGCAGAAGGAGGCGGAGAAGCACGGCACGCTGCATTCCGGCGGAAAGCCGTCGACCCGCGACATGTTCGAGGGCGTATTCGCCGAGATGCCGCCGCACCTGCGCCGCCAGCGCCAGCAGGCGGGAGTCTGACGCCGTGCCCAGAATGACGATGATCGAGGCGATCCGCGGCGCGATGGAC
>DASXYQ010000333.1:0-3267 GCA_036502445.1 Roseiarcus sp.
TACGGGACTGCACCGGGTGCGGACGTGAGATACTTGATCCATCTTGTGGAACGTTATGTCAACCATCGCCGCCAGGCGGGAGATTCCCAATAGCGAATGCCGGCGATCTACAGGCTGGGCGGAATGCAGAAGCGTCCGCGCGTGGCGCAGAGTCGAGAAGCAGGCTTATGCGGCGTCACTCTGGTCCCGCGGCATAAGCGCGCAGTGCAAAACGCGCGAAAGGCTACGGAACCTCGACCGGTATATGTCACGGCCGCCCTCTTCGGCGCAGCCAGCCTGGTGGGCGATGCAGGGATCGAACCTGCGACCCCACCCGTGTGAAGGGTGTGCTCTACCGCTGAGCTAATCGCCCCGCCGAACGGGAGCCCCGTTTAAGGCCGGGCCAAAGTTCGAGTCAAGGCTGGGGTCGAGGTTTCGCGAGCGCCTCCGCCGCTTCGAGCAACCCGTCGAAATGCGAGATCACCCGATCGGGCCCGAGTTCGCTCACGGGAACGTCGGTATAGCCGAAATCCACCGCGATGACGGAAGTTCCCGCCGCCCGCGCGGTCAGGATGTCGGTGACCGAATCGCCGACCATGATCGCGCGCCCGACGCCGCCTCCAACCTTCAGGATCGTCTCGACGAGCGGCCGGGGATCTGGCTTGGCGGCGCCGAACGTGTCCTGGCCGCAGACGAACTGGAACCTGTCCGCGACGCCGAGCGCGCTGAGCAGCAGGTGCGAGGAATGTTCGAGCTTGTTGGTGCAGACGGCCAGCCGCCAGCCCGCCGCGACGCACGCGTCGAGACAGGCCTCGACCCCCGGAAACAGCCACGAATGTTCGGCGATATGGGCGTTATAGTACGTTAGGAACCGGCCGAATAGAACGTCGAGCTTCGCCTGCGTCAAATCCCGCCCGGTCCGCGCGTAGCCGCGCTGGATGAGCGCCCGCCCGCCCGCGCCGAGCAGGGATCGCGCGGCGTAAACCGAAACCGCGTCGATGCCTTCGCCCGCGAGCACGAAGTTGAGCGCGCCGACCAGGTCTCCCGCCGTCTCCGCCAGAGTGCCGTCGAGGTCGAAGACCAACGTCCAAACTTCGTTCGAAGACGCCGATCTTTCGCCGGGCTTTGGCGCCGGATGAGGGCCCTCTTTCAATCGTTGCATCTGCGCCCGCCTTCACCCCAACCCTCTCCGGCGAAGAGCGGAGAGGGCGCAATTCCGCCGACGGTCCCTAGCCGTTCCAGAAGTCCGGCTCGGCGGGCGTCAGCCTGCCGCCCAGCCGCAGAGGGGCGATTTTTTTCGCAAGCCCGTCCGCGCCGGTCTCGACCGCGACGCCGCAGAGCGTGGCCGCGCCCACGGCGGGTTCGAGCCGACCGGAGGGTATTTTCCTGACGAAACGGCGAAGCGGCTCTTCCTTCTCCATCCCAATGACGGATTCATAATCCCCGGTCATTCCCACGTCGGTGATGAAGCCGGCGCCCCGGCTCAGGATGCGCGCGTCCGCGGTCGGCGTGTGCGTGTGCGTGCCCACGCAAAGGCTGACGCGGCCGTCGACGAAATGGCCGAACGCCTGCTTCTCGCTGGTCGCCTCCGCGTGAAAGTCGACGATCGCCGCGTCGCAACCCACGCCCAACGGACAGGCCGCGAGTTCGTCTTCGATGCGTGCGAAGGGATCGTCCAGCGCATCCATGAAGATGCGGCCCATCATGTTGACGACCAGCACTTTGCCGCCATTGGCCGCTGCGATCACGTTCACGCCTCGCCCCGGCGCGCCTTTGGGGTAGTTGGCGGGACGGATCAGTCGCGGTTGCCGCTCGATAAAGACCAGCGCTTCCTTCTGGTCGAATGCGTGGTTGCCGAGCGTGACCGCGTCGGCGCCGGCGGCCAGGAAATCCTGGCAGATCGCCTCGGTGATGCCGAAGCCGCCAGCGGCGTTCTCGCCGTTGACGACGACGAAATCGAGTTCCCAGCGCGCCCGCAAGTTCGGCAGGTGCTCCAAGAGGACGGCGCGTCCCGCGCGCCCCACTACGTCACCGATGAACAAGAGCCGCATCAGCGGATGTCCCGGGCGTCGATCAGCTCGCTTTCCGTCAGGATGAAGTCGAGGCGCTGGTCGTGCGGTTTGTCCGGGACAGCCTCCACTTCGCAGACGGAATAGGCGACGCCGACCGCGTGAACCGGCCCCCGGGCGCGCAGGCCAGCGAGCGTGCGGTCGTAGTGCCCGGCGCCGTAGCCGATGCGATGACCGCGCCGATCGAACGCCGCCAGCGGAACGAACAGCATATCCGGCGCGACTTCGCCCGCCTCAGGCGTCGGCTCGGGAATATTCATCGGACCGGGAATCGTAGCATCGCCGGGACGCCAATTGCGGAAAGTGAGCGGGAGTCCGCGCGAAGTGACAGGCAACGCGGTCGTGAAACCCGCATGGGCCAGCGCGCCTAGCAGGGCGACTGCGTCGGGCTCGTCGCCGATCGGATGGAAACCGGAGACGACGCGAGGTGTAAAGAGCCGCGCCAGCCTGAGACCTTCGTCGACCAGGCGAGCGGAGAACGCCACGCGCCTATCCGGGTCCAGCGCGCGCCGTCTCGAGAGCGCGCGCCGACGCAGAATAACTTTGGGGTCAGCGAGGGTCGTCATCGAACCGTTTGCAACCCTCGAAGCATCGAGCGCGGAGCCGAGAAAGCCGTTGGACGGAGATCCCGGGCGCCTACGTAAGTAGGTGGGAACCGTGTGCCCAAGCCCACGGGCGAGGACAGGGACAGCCCCCATGGGGATCGTACGGCCCCGAGGAATATGGTCCTGACGCGCCCCCCAGCTCCGCGATGTCTATTTAGTCGCACGCGAGTGAAAAGGCTAGGGGCGGTTGAATCGCGGCGGCCACCGGACGGACGGGCAGGGCGAAGGCGCCTCGCGAGGCCTGGATCGGACGAGTGCGCAGCCTCTCTCACGCTGGCGATCGAGATGTCCAGACGATCATGGTAACCCATTGTAAACCGCACGCCAAATCACCTCTGGCTATTCTGTCGCACCTAGGCATCGTTCACTGCCGGGCGCCAGGAATGAAGCCAAATTCAGGAGGCGGATTTGGACAACGAAATCGACGATTTTTCCGGCGACAACGATCGCCGCGATAAAGATCGCAAGATCGAGAACATTCCCGCCTGGGCCGATCCCGGCGGCGTATTGCCCGTGGTCGACTGCCAGATCGTCGACATTTCCGACGGCGGCGCCCGAGTGAGGCCGGTGAAAATAGATGTCGAGATGCCCGACGCCTTCACATTGCAGATCGA
>DASXYQ010000334.1:0-4271 GCA_036502445.1 Roseiarcus sp.
CCTTGATCTGCGCGAGATACGCCAGTTGGGTAAGCTTCAGCGGAAACAGCAGCCCCTCGATCCCGAAAGGCGTGATCAGCGCCGCCATCAGGCTCGCAATCCCGAACAGCGCCCAATCCGTGAAGACGGAAACGCGCCGTCCGGCGGGCGCCAGCCAGAGCGCTTCCAGCGCGAACGGGCCGATCAGCGCGAGGCCGAACGCGAAGCCGCCGTGCAGATTGGCCCACAGCATCATCAGTGCGGCGGCCGCGACGGGCGGCGCGCGGCCGCGCTCGCGCGCGGCGAACAATTGATCCGCCCAGAGCGCGAGGACGGGGAGGGCCAGAACATGCGGCCGCGCGAGCAAGCCGCCCGCCATCAGGCCGAGGCAGAGCGCCAGCAGCGCGATCAGCGCCGGCCCGGTCAGTTCCCGCGTCGCCCGCCGCGCGACGACGAACGTCGCCGCCCCCGCCGCCGCGCCCGACAACAGCACGACGCCGCTCCAGCCGGCTACGCGATGGGCGAGCGCAAACAGGACTTCGGCAAGCCACTCATGCGCGGTCCAGGGCGCGCCTGAGAAGGAGAACGAGAACGGATCGAGGCGCGGGACCGCCCGATGGCCGACAATCCAATCGCCCGTCGCCACATGCGACCAAGTGTCGCCGTCGTTCAGCACCGCCGGCGAGAATGCGCAGAGCGCGAACACGGCCAGCGCGAGGAGGAGCGGCGCGGCCTCATAGGAAACCACGGCTGCTCGGGTCGAGGCGGGCTGAGCGACAGGAGCGGCGATCGACATCGCCCCACGATTGCAAACGCGCGATAACGTGGGGTTAAGGGGAGGACGAGGAGCCGACGCCGAGCCGGGATGCAATCGGCGCCGACATTTACGTCGATCGCGGCTATATTTCGGGGCTTCGACCGCCCCGGCCGGCATCGACCGTGACGCGCCGAGTTCCAGGAGAATCGCCATTGGCCAATAGGGACGACGACGCATTGTTCACGAGCTTGCGCGAGAAGCTCTTTACCGCGGTGGTCGGCGACGTCCTCGACAGGATGGGTCATCGGCGGCAGTTCCTGCCGCAGGCGGTCGCCCCCTTGCGAGCCGACATGAAGATCGTCGGCCGCGCCATGCCGGTGCTCGAGGCAGACGTGTTCGACGAGGCATCCAGCACGGCGCGTGGCCCGCTCGGCGCGCGGCCCTTCGGGCTGATGCTGGAGGCGTTGGACGATCTGAAGCCGCACGAGGTCTACGTCGCAACAGGCGGCTCGTTTCGATACGCGCTTTGGGGTGAGTTGATGTCGACTCGCGCAACGCATCTCAGAGCCGCGGGCGCCGTCTTGAATGGCTTCGTTCGTGACGCCGCGGGGATCGAGGCGCTGAATTTCCCCACCTTCTGCCGCGGCCTTTATGCGCAGGACCAGGGGCCGCGCGGCAAGGTCATCGACTTCCGCTCCGCGATCGAGATCGAGGGGATACGCATCGCGCCGGGCGACCTCGTCTTTGGCGACCGCGAAGGGGTGTTGATCATCCCCGCCAGCGTCGAGCAGGAAGTCGTCGCCGCCGCGCTTGAAAAGGCCGCGACGGAGAACAGGGTGGCGCTCGCCATCCGCGCGGGCATGAGCGCACGCGAGGCGTTCGACACATTCGGCGTGCTGTGAGGGTTGTCGTCGGTCGCTGAGGCCCATCACCGTATCTACTCCGAGGGAAGAGTGAAATGGCGAACCGGTTACTCGTATTCTACGGCTCCTATCGATCCAACCGAATGGGCATTCGGCTGGCGAACTACGTGCTGGAGGGTTTCCGCGCTCGCGGAGACACCGTCGATTTGATCGACGCTAAAGCGATCGGTTTGCCGATGCTCGATCGAATGTACAAGGAATACCCGAAAGGTTCGGCTCCCCCGATCTTGGAAAACCTCGCGACGCAGATTCGAAGCGCCGACGGTTTCATCTTCATTGCCGGCGAATATAATTGGGGTGTCCAACCCGCTTTGAAAAACCTGACGGATCATTTTCTCGAAGAGTGGTTCTGGCGTCCCGCCGCGATCGCCAGCTACTCGGGCGGCCGTTTGGCCGGCGCGCACGCCGCGACCGCTTGGCACGGCATATTGTCTGAGATGGGTATGATCGTCGTGTCGAGCTCGCTGTCGGTCGCCACGATTTCGAAAACCTTGTCGGACAAGGGGGAACCAATCGGCGAAAATGGAAAGCATCTCGAAGACGCTTTCGTCGGCTTTGCCGACGATCTTTCCTGGTGGGTCGAGGCCGCCAAGGCGCAGCGGGCGAAGAAGCCGCCGCCGTATTGAGCCGTTGGCCGCGGTCATGAAGCCGGCCTCGGGAAGCCGCCAGGCGATCGGGGCCGCCCTTGACGATTTCCGAGATAGGTCTCGCGCACGAGGTCGAGGCTGCGCAGCTCTTCTATCGCGCCCTCGGCGACGATCCGTCCGTTCTGCATGATGTAGCCGCGATCGGCGACCGCGAGCGCCAGGCTTGCGTTCTGCTCCACCAGCAGCACCGCCGCGCCGAACTTGTCGCGCACCGAGAGGATGATGGACCGCACTTCATGGACGATGATCGGCGCCAGGCCGAGCGAGGGCTCGTCGAGAATGAGGATTTTCGGCTTCGCCATGAGGCCGCGCGCGATCGCCAGCATCTGCTGCTGTCCGCCGCTCAAAGCCGAACCTTTTGCGCTTCGCTTTTCAGCAAGAATGGGAAAGAACGATTCCATCGCGCCAATGTCTTGTTCGACGCCATCCCGGTCGGTGCGAGAGTATCCGCCAAGTCGCAAATTGTCGCGCACCGTGAGATCGGGAAAAATGCGGCGCCCCTCCGGTACGAGAACCACGCCGCGGCGCGCGATGCCGTCGGCATAGGTTCCCGTCACGTCCTTGGCCGAGAAGCGGATCGTTCCGCTCTTTGGACGCTTGAGGCCGGCGATGGTCTTCAGGAGGGTCGACTTGCCCGCGCCGTTCGATCCGATGATCGTGACAATCTCGCCCTCGTCGACCGCGATCGAAACGCCGCGGTTGACGATGATCGGCCCATAGGCGGTCCAGATGTCCTCGACCTCGAGCAGGCTCACTGGTCTTCCCCGAGATAAACCTCGATCACCTTCGGATCGTTCAGCACGGCCTCCGTCGGGCCGTCGGCGATCTTGTTGCCGAAATGCAGCACGGCGAGCCGTGCGCAGAGCTCAGCCATCAGGCCGACATGATGGTCGATGATGCAGACCCCGACTCCGAGCTCATGGGCGCGACGAAGCAGATGAATGAGCTGGACGCTTTCTCCTTCATTGAGCCCGGCGGCCGGCTCGTCGAGCAGGAGTTGCGAGGGGCGTCCGCCGAGCGCCACGGCCACGCCGAGACGCCGCAGGTTGCCGAACGGCATGGTGTTGGCGATCTCGTCGGCGTACGCCTCGAGGCCGACAAACCGAAGCAGCTCCTCCGGCGACGACCATTGCGGTCCAGCGCCGTCTGCGCGCCTCGATCCGTGCTCGATGGCGATCTGAATGTTCTCACGCAGCGTGAGCGTGGGAAACGACATCGCCTGCTGAAAGGTGCGCGCGAGGCCGAGGCGTCCGATCGCATAAGCGGGCTTGCCGGCGATGTCGACGCCATTCCAGTGGACGGTCCCGCTGGTCGGCCGATGGACGCCGCACACTGTGTTGAACAGGGTCGTCTTGCCCGACCCATTGGGGCCGATGACGCCGAGGATTTCCTCGGAGCGGACCGTCAGATCGACGCCCGCGAGCGCGACGACGCCGCCGAACGTCTTGCGCAAGGCTCTGATCTCGAGCGTCGCCACTGTCCGCCGCTCCTCAGGTCCAGGTCGCGCCGGCGTCGGCCGAACCTGAATTGGCTGGCGCGCCGCGCAAGGCGCGCGCCGCCCACCGATAGGCGCGTCCAGCTGCGGCGATCACCCCGCCCGGAAGCAACATCACCACCGCGATGAGCGCGAGCCCATAGGCGATGCGCGAATCGACCGGATCGATCCGCATGACCTCCGGCAGAAAAGTCACGATGATGGCCCCCGCCAGCGGGCCAAAGATTGTCCGCGGTCCGCCGAGCATCACCATCAGCGCGAAATAGAGACTGGTCGCGCCGCCATAGAGATCCGGCGAGATATGCCGGAAATTGTAGGCCTGCAAATCGCCCCCGACGCCCGCGAACAAGCCGCTCAGCATGAATGCGCCGACTTTGTGCAGGTTGGCGTTGACGCCGATCGATCTCGCGAGTTGCTCGTTCTCGCGGATCGAACGCAAGGTGCGGCCGTATCTGGAATTTGCGACGCAA
>DASXYQ010000335.1:0-9823 GCA_036502445.1 Roseiarcus sp.
CGGATCGGTGGGCGGCAGCGCCAGCATGGCGCGGATCGCCTTCTTGTAACTGTCGAGAACGCGCGGCGGCAAAGCGGGGTCGGAGATGCTCCACCGGCGATATTTGGCCGGTGCCGCCGCCCCGGCCCGCGGCAGCGGCGCCGCCCTCGCGACCGAGGCCGTGCAAATGGGGAACCCCGGGACGTCGCCCAGATTGACAGGCAGCGAGCTCGCGGTCGCGAGCACCGCCGTGCCAAGGAGAACGCCGCGACGGGAAATAGGCAATGAATCAGCCGCTTCGTTAGACATTTTCGCATCTCTCCCTGCAGGAACACATTCCCGTGAACGGCTACGATACACGTCTTCGGCGGGGATACAATTCTCGATCGCGAGCGCACCACGGGCCGGAGGGGCTCCGAACCGCTTATAAACCGCCGCGACGCCCGGCCGCCCCCGTGCTCCCGCGGTCGCCCTCCCAATCGCTGGGAGGCCTGCCATTGATGGAACGGCGCGGCGCACGATCGCGATTTGTCGCTGAGCCGGCTGCTAGTTGTCATCCTCGCGAAAGCGAGTCGTGGGGACACGACGAAGCGGCGAGGAATAGCCAGGAAAGCTGTCGAACTCGGCGTACAGCGGCAAGTCTTGAAGAGTGGTGGTATTCTGGATGCTCGCGAACGCGAGTCGCGAACGCGACCATCAGATGCACACATCTTTTGGCCGCCCTGTCGGCCTGCCTACGATCGGCGTTGCGGCCAATCACCCGGGCCCCTCACCCGACCTCTCCCCGCAAGAGGCGGGGAGAGGAGGCGGCAGGCGCGATTGTTGCGACTCGAAAGCTTGGAATTGGAATGGCAAGCTCGCCGTTCGCCGTTGAGCCAGCAGCGCTTGGGGCCCCCTCTCCCCGCCTCTTTGCGGGGAGAGGTGAGGTGAGGGGCCTTGGTGATTGGCCGCGACGCCGGAGCGCCGAGGAAAGGGATTTGTGAATCGGATAGTCACGTTCGCGAACACGACACATCCCATCGGCTCGGTACGCCGGCCCACGCTTGCATTAGCTACCCCAGCGTCTAAGGTTTCCTCTAGCGCAGAGCTTCATCCTCGGGAGGACATCGCGTGTCGCTTTTCGATCTCAGCGGCAAAGTGGCCGTCGTCACGGGCTCCTCGCGTGGCATTGGCCGCGCGATCGTCGAGCGCCTGGCGGAGCACGGCGCAAAAGTGGCCGTTTCCTCGCGCAAGGCGGTCGCCTGCCAGGAGGTCGCCGACGCGATCAACGCGCGTCACGGCGATGGACGCGCAATCGCCGTTCCCGCCAACATCTCCTCGAAGGACGATCTTCGCCGGCTCGTGGAAGAGACCGACCGCGCGCTCGGAAAGATCGACATCCTCGTCTGCAACGCCGCTTCGAATCCTTATTACGGGCCGCTTGCGGGCATAACGGACGACCAGTTCCGCAAAATCCTGGAAAACAACGTGATCGCCAACCATTGGCTGATCGGCTTCGCCGCGCCGCAGATGAAAGCGCGCAAGGACGGCGCGATAATCATCGTGTCCTCGGTCGGCGGGATCAAGGCGAGCGCGGTGATCGGCGCCTACAACATTTCCAAGGCGGCCGATTTCCAGCTCGCGCGCAACCTCGCGCTGGAATTCGGGCCGGACAACATCCGGGTCAATTGCATTGCGCCGGGCCTGATCAAGACCGATTTCGCGCGCGCTCTATGGGAAAATCCACAGACCCTGAAGGCGACCAACGAACGCACGCCGCTCGGCCGCATCGGCGAGCCCGACGAGATCGCCGGAGCGGCGGTGTTTCTGGCGTCCCGCGCCGGCGCCTTCATGACCGGCCAGGCCATCGTCATCGACGGCGGCGCCACCATCACTTGATCCAACGGAGATCCGGAATGAAAACCGTGCTCAGCCGCGCCGTCGGCGGCCCCGAAACGCTTGTCGTCGAGGAGATGGCGGACCCGGTCGCGCGCAAGGGCGAGGTGCTGATCGCCGTCGCGGCCTGCGGCGTCAATTACCCCGACGCGCTGATCATCGAGGATCGCTATCAGTTCAAGCCGCAGCGCCCGTTCGCGCCGGGCGGCGAGATCGCGGGCGTCGTCGAGGCTGTCGGCGAGGGGGTGACGCACGTGAACCCGGGTCAACGCGTGCTCGCCTCGACGGGATGGGGCGGCATGGCGGAGAAAATCGCCGTGGAGGCGCGCCGTTGCATCGCCATTCCCGACGCCATGCCGTTCGACGAGGCGGCGGCGTTCCTGATGACTTACGGCACATCCTACTACGCGCTGGTCAATCGCGGCGCGCTGAAGCCGGGCGAAACCTTGCTGGTGCTGGGCGCCGCCGGAGGCGTCGGGTCGGCGGCGGTCGAACTCGGCAAGGCGCTCGGCGCGCGCGTCATCGCCGCAGCGTCTACCCCCGAGAAGGTCGAGGCCGCCAAGAGCTGGGGCGCCGACGAGGGGCTCGTCTATCCCGAAGGTCCGTTCGATCGCGACGGCCAGAAGAAACTCGCCGAACTCTTCAAGTCCGCCTGCGGCGAAAAGGGCGCCGACGTGATCTACGATTCAGTGGGCGGCGATTATAGCGAAGCGGCGCTGCGCTCGATCGGCTGGGAGGGGCGTTTCCTGGTCATCGGCTTTCCCGCCGGCATTCCAAAATTGCCGCTCAACCTCACGCTGCTGAAATCCTGTCAGGTCGTCGGGGTGTTCTGGGGCGCCTTCGCGACGCGAGATCCCAAAGGCAACGCGCGCAACGCCGAGGAGCTTTTCGCGCTCTACCAGAAAGGCGCGATCCGGCCGCGCATATCCAAGCGGTTCCCGTTTCGCGAAGCGGGCGCCGCGATCGCCTGGCTCGCGGGGCGCCATGCGCTCGGCAAGGTCGTCGTCACGATCCCGTGAGGCGCCTGGGCAGGGTTCGCTCGACTGGCGGGTCGTTGGTCGCTCGCGAGCCGGCGCGCCCTCCCATACGATCTTCCCTCAAAACCACCGCGCCATTTTGCTTTCGGAAAAACGAAACTGATGTTATGGTGTTTTTGAGTTCCTCAGGCCTCCCTCGAGCTTGCTCGAGTGGGTGATGGCCTGGAGCGCGATTTGGAGGACGAGAATTTGGAAACTTGTGATTTGTGGTAACTCCGAAGCGGCTCGACTTGCCCAAGTTGCGTACGGCGGAGATCGGCAAAAACGGAGTCGCCTGGAAATGGCGCCGCAACGGCTTGAAAAGATTGAATCAGCGCCCGAAAATGGTATGGTCTCAGAAGCCTCGAACCCACAAGATCTGGTACAAGGGCGCGCAGCTGTCCGTGCGGGCCTCGGGCTGGCGAGCCGCAAGGGCGAAGAGTTGCAGAAAAAGGCGCCTAACGCTTTGAAGTCCCTCGATGCAGAACTGAAATCGGCGCCTGCGTTCCGCGAGAGGAAAACGCCGCGATGACAACGCCCGCCGCGTTCCCCGCGATTTCGATTTCGGAAGCTTATGCCCGCCTCACTGGTCCCGGCTCGCTGTTCGAAATCGAGCAGCGTGAGATTTCGGGCGTCCGGCTCCGCGTTTGGAAGAACGCGCCACCAAGTCTACGAGAAGCTTTTGCGGCGGGCCGCGCCTTTGGCGGCAAGACTTTTCTGGTCCATGGCGAGGATCGCGTCAGCTTCGAGGGCTTCGCGCGGGCCGCGCTGAACGTCGCGACGGTTCTGGGCGATTTGGGCGTGCGCAAGGGCGATCGCGTCGCCATCGCGATGCGCAATCTGCCGGAATGGCCGGTCGCGTTCTTCGGCGCGGTGCTCGTCGGCGCCATCGCGACGCCTCTGAATGCCTGGGGAACCGGGCCGGAGCTGGAATACGGCCTGACCGATTCGGGCGCCAAGGTCGCGTTCCTGGATCGCGAGCGGCTGGAGCGTCTTTTCGAGCACCTGCACGCCTGTCCGGCGCTCGTGCGCGTTCTCGTCTGCCGGGAAGGTGAGGAGGTCGCGCATCCGCTGGTCGGCAAGCTCGAGGATCTGATCGGCGAGCCCAACAATTGGGCTGATTTGCCGGACCGAGCGCTCCCCGAGGTCGATCTCGCGCCGGAGGACGACGCGACGCTGTTCTACACTTCGGGCACCACGGGCAAGCCGAAGGGCGCGCTCGGAACGCATCGCAATTCCTGCACGACGATCATGGCGCGGCCGTTCGCCGTGGCCTTCGCGTACCTGCGGCGCGGCGAAGCCCCGCCGGCGCCCGACCCGGACGCGCCGCAAAAGTCGGTGCTGCTTTCGGTGCCATTTTTCCATACGACCGGTTGCCATGCGGTTCTGATCCCTTCGCTCGTCCACGGCCTGAAGGTCGTGACGATGCGAAAATGGGACCCGGAACTGGCGCTTCGCCTCATCGAGCAGGAGCGCATCACCTCCGCCGGAGGCGTGCCGACCATCGCCTGGCAGTTGATCGAGCATCCGAGGGCCGGCGATTACGATCTTTCCTCGCTGGAAGGGCTGAGTTACGGCGGCGCGCCGGCGCCGGGCGAGTTGGTGCGGCGCATCAAGCAGAGGTTTCCGAAATCCTCGCCCGGAACCGCCTGGGGCATGACCGAAACTTCGGCCACCTTCACCCATCACGTCGCCGAAGACTATGAGCTGCGCCCGGACAGCTGCGGACTCGCATTGCCGGTTTGCGAAATCCGGATCGTCGGCGACGACGGCCGCGACAGGGGCGCCGGCGAGACCGGCGAACTATGGGTGCGCGGGCCGAACGTCGTGAAGGGCTATTGGCGCAAACCCGATGCGACGAAGCAGACCTTCGTCGATGGTTGGCTGCGCACCGGCGACATCGGCAAGTTGGACCAGGAGGGCTTCTGCACGCTGGTCGATCGCGCCAAGGACATGCTCATTCGCGGCGGCGAGAACATCTACTGCATCGAGGTCGAGAACGTGCTCTACGAGCATCCCGCCGTCGTCGACGCCGCCGTTGTCGGCATCTCGCATCGCACCTTGGGCGAGGAACCGGCCGCCGCCGTCACCCTCAAACCGGGCGCGCATGTCGAGGAAGCCGAGTTGCGCGCTTTCGTCGCGGAGCGGCTCGCGGCGTTCAAGGTGCCGGTGAAAATCGTCTTTTGCCGAGAGATTTTGCCGCGCAATCCGAACGGCAAGATACTCAAATCGGAATTGCGCGCGCTGTTCGCGCCGACGGGGACGCTCGCCTGATCGGACCGATCGGCTTCGGCTTCTCCGCAGCGCCGGCTGAGGAGTGATTCTGGCGAGGAACGGTTCTCGCCGGATATTGCCAACCCGCGCCGAATTCCCTACTTAGGCGCCCGGGGCGGCGTCCGCGGCGCGAGAGTGGTTCAGACAATGACAAATTCCGTTACTTCGGCGCCAGAGGCGGGTTCGATCGAACCACCCTCGCGCCGAGACTTCCTCTACCTCGCGACGGCCTCGGTGGCCGGGGTCGGCGCGGCGGCGACACTGTGGCCGTTCATCGACCAAATGAATCCGGACGCTTCGACCGTGGCGGCAGGCGGCCCGATCGATATCGATCTGAAGCAAATCGAACCCGGGCAGCAGATCGTCGTGCTCTGGAGCGCCCGGCCGGTCTTCATCGCCAACCGGACCAAGCCCCTCCTCGACTCTCTGCAGGATCCAAAGCTCGTCGAGCGGCTCTCCGACCCGAACTCCACCAAACTTCAACAACCGCCCTACGCCGTCAATTGGCACCGTTCAATCAAACCAGAGTATCTCGTCCTGGTGGGCATCTGCACGCACCTGGGCTGCATCCCCAAGTTCTTTCCCAACGCCAACGCCAGCGACCCCGCGCCCAACTGGCCGGGCGGCTATTTCTGCCCTTGTCACGGTTCGAAATACGACTTGTCCGGTCGTGTGTTCAGCGGCGTTCCCGCGCCGTACAATCTGCCGGTGCCGCCGTATCACTTTCCGGACGAAAAGACCCTTCGGGTCGGCGAAAACCCGGAAGGCGCCACTTTCGACTTCAACTCCATCATTCAGGTGTGACCCGCCGCCTCCGCGCAGACACGGCGAGCGAGTCTGTCACTCGGCGACCGCGGGGTGGCCGGGGGCTGCCGCGGGCTGCGGCTTCTCCGCCGGCCGGCGCCGGCGGGCGAGCCAACCCGACAGTCGATCGAGATAGATATAGATCACCGGCGTCGTGAACAGCGTCAACGCCTGGCTGACGATGAGGCCGCCGACCATGGCGTAGCCGAGCGGTTGCCGGATCTCGGAGCCGGTGCCGGTTCCCAGCATGAGCGGCACGCCGCCGAGGATGGCCGCCATCGTGGTCATCATGATCGGACGGAAGCGCAGCAGCGCCGCGCGACGGATGGCGTCTTCCGGGGAGAGATGATCTTCCTCTTCCGCCGTCATTGCGAAATCGACGAGCATGATGCCGTTCTTCTTCACGATGCCGATCAAGAGGATGATGCCGATCAGCGCGATCAGGCTGAAATCGAAGTGGAACAGCATCAGCGTCGCCAGCGCGCCGACCCCCGCCGAAGGCAAAGTCGACAGGATCGTGATCGGATGGATGTAGCTCTCATAGAGTATGCCGAGGATGAGATAGACGACGACAAGCGCCGCGACGATCAGCAGCGGCACCGTCGTCAACGATGCCTGGAAGGCCTGCGCGTTGCCTTGGAAGCTGGTTATGACTGTGGCCGGGAGCTTCAGCTCGTTCTTGACGCGCTCGATCGCGCCGGTCGCCTGACTGAGCGCTGCGCCCGGCGCCAGGTTGAAGCTGATCGTCGTCGCCGGGAACTGCCCCTGATGGCTGATCGATAGAGGCTGAACCGGGGTGGTCGACCATTTGGCGAAAGTGGAGAGCGGGACCTCGCCGCCCGTCGACGACTTCAGGAATATCTTATCGAGCGTCGCCAGATCCTCCTGCAGGCTCGGCAGAACCTCCAGGATCACCTGGTAGCTCGATAGCTGCGTGAAATATTGCGCGATTTCCCGCTGGCCGAAGGCGTCGTACAGCGTATCGTCGATCGTCTGAGCCGTCAGGCCGTAGCGCGAGGCCTGATTGCGGTCGAAGGTCAGCGTCAACGTCGTGCCGGCCGCCTCCTGATCGGAGGCGACGTCACGCAATTCTTGCAGGGACTGCATCTTGGCGAGCATCTCGGGCGCCCATTGGTTCAACTCGCCAAAGTCGGAGTCCTGCAGCGTGTACTGATATTGCGTGCGCGCGGCCCGCCCTCCGACGGTCACGTCCTGCGCCGCCTGAAGAAACAGTTGCGCCCCCTCGACCTTGTCGAGTTGGGGCTGCAGCCGCGTGATGATCTGGTCGGCGGTCGCGTCGCGCTGGTCGCGCGGCTTCAGCGTGATGAACATCCTGCCGGTGTTCGAGGGATTGCCTGCGCCGCCGATCGCCATCGCCAAGTGTGCGACGGCGGGATCTTTCAACACGACGGCGCCCAGCGCTTCCTGATGGCGCATCATGTCCTTGACGGAAACGTCCTGAGCGGCTTGCGATATGCCGGTGATCAGGCCCGTATCCTGCTGCGGGAAGAAGCCCTTCGGGATGATCACGAATAGATAGACGGTGAGGGCGAGGGTCGCGAGGAAGACGAGCAGCGTGATAAAACGGAATTTCAACACGACGTCGAGGCCGCGCTCGTAGGCTTTCAGCAGCGCGTCGAAGCCGCGTTCGCTCAGCGCGTACAGACGACCGTGGTGGGCATCCTTGGCAGCAGGCAGGAATCGCGCGGCCATCGTCGGCGTCAGCGTCAGCGAAACGACGGCCGAAACGACGATCGTCAGCGACAGCGTCACCGCGAATTCGCGGAACAAACGACCGATTATGCCCCCCATCAGCAGCAGGGGAATGAGCACCGCGATGAGGGAGACGCTGATCGAGAGGATGGTGAAACCGATCTGGCCCGAGCCCTTCAGCGCGGCTGCGAGCGGCGCTTCGCCCTCCTCGATGTAGCGGGTGATGTTCTCGAGCATGACGATGGCGTCGTCGACCACGAAGCCGACCGAGATCGTCAGCGCCATCAGCGACAGATTGTCGAGAGTATAGCCCATCGCCAACATCAGCGCGAAGGCCCCGAGCAGCGACAGCGGCACCGTCACGCTCGGAATGACCGTCGCCCACACGCTGCGCAGGAAGACGAAGATCACGGCCACTACCAGCGCGATCGTGAGCAGCAGTGTGAACTGCACGTCGTGAACGGCGGCGCGGATCGTCTGCGTACGGTCGCTCATGATGCCGATGTCGATCGATGGCGGCATCGAGGCCTTGATGCGGGGCAGTTCGGCCATGATCTTGTCGACCGTATCGATGACGTTGGCGCCCGGCTGCTTGTAGATGACCAGGAACACGGCGCGCTTGCCGTCGGCCCATGCCGCCTGTGTCGTATCCTGTGGTCCCTCGACCGCCTGGCCAATGTCACGGACCCGGAGCGGTCCATCGTTTCGGTAGGCGACGATGACGTCGTTCCAGGCCTTGGCCCGTGTGAGTTGATCGTTGGTATAGATCGTGAACGCGCGATTCCCGCTGTAGATGGTGCCTTTGGGATCGTCGACGGTCGCGATCGAGAGCGGCGCGCGGACCTCCTCGAGCGACAGATTCTTGGCGACGAGCTTGGCCGGATCGAGCTGGACGCGGATGGCGGGCGTCTGCTGGCCGCCGATGGTGACCTGCGCGACGCCGGGGATTTGGCTGATCTGCTGGACGAGCTTGGTCGAAATATTGTCGTCGACCACGGTCAGCGGCAACGATTGGGAACTGGCGGAGAGCAAAAGAATCGGCGAGTCCGCCGGATTGACTTTCTTGAAGGTTGGCGGGGTCGGCAAATTCTTCGGCAATTGTCCGCCCGCCGCGTTTATCGCCTCGAGCACGTCGCCCGCCGCGCCGTCGATATTGCGGCTGAGGTCGAACTGCAGCGTGATCGCGGTCGAACCGAGCGTAGAGACCGAGGTCATCTGCGAGACCCCGGAAATCTGGGCGAATTGCGTCTCGAGCGGTTGCGCCACCGCGGAGGCCATAGTTTCCGGACTGGCGCCGGGGAGTTGCGCGGACACTTGCAGCGTCGGAAAATCGACTTGCGGCAGCGGCGCGACCGGCAAGTTCGGATAAGCGACGATGCCGATGAACAGCAGGCCTACCATCAGCAGCGATGTCGCGATCGGATGCCGAATGAATGGCTCGGAAATGTTGAGCGCCATGATCAGGGCGCCTTGGCGGCCGGCGCCGCCCCGGGCGGTGTCGCTGGGGGCGGCGCCGCGGCTGCTGCGGGCATCGGAGGCGCTGCGGGCGCCGCTTCAGGCGCCTCGGCGGGCGATGTCGTGTCAGGCGGCGCACCGGTCGGCGTGGGCGTCGGCGTCGGCGCAGGCGTCGGCTGCACGAGCGCGCCTTCCCGCAATCGATTTTGCCCTTCCGTCACCACGCTTTCGCCCGGCGAGAGACCTTGCGCGACAACCGACAGTTGTTCGCCCTCCTGGGCGACCTTGATGTCCCGCATCTCCACCTTGTCGTCCTTTCCAACGACGTAGGCGTAGAGCCCCTTTGGCCCACGCTGCACCGCGTCCACCGGCACGACGTTGACGTCGTGGAGCGTATCGAGCAGTAGCCGAGTTGAGACGGAAAGGCCCGGCCATAGGACGTTGTCGGTGTTCGCGAAGGTCGCCTTCATGCGGATGTCGCCGCTCGCCTGATCGACCGAGTTGTTGACGAGAGCGAGATGGCCATGGGAAAGCATGGTCAGCCCGTCCGAACTCAGAGCGTCGACCGGCACGACGCCCGCGGCGAGCGCCTTGTTGATGGCGGGCACGTCCTCCTCGGGCGCCGTGAATACCACCGAAATCGGCTGCAGCTTGACGATCGAGACGATGCCCGTCGTGTCGGTCGCATGCACGATGTTGCCGGGATC
>DASXYQ010000336.1:0-14599 GCA_036502445.1 Roseiarcus sp.
AGGATGCGCGCTACGGCCTCTTGCGGGGTGAGTTTCGGCGGAGGATTAGCAGTCGAGGCCGAAGGAACGGCCTTGGGGTGGTTGTTCAGGTAGCTCTCAATCGCGTCGCGCAAAATCTCACTGGCGGGCCGGTGCTCGACCGCCGCGATGGCCTCGACCTTTTCGAGTAGGTCTGGCGATATCAGCGTGCTTTCGGAAGGGAGGTTCGTTTTCATGCTATCTCAAACGATAGCTGTTCCTGCACCAAAAGTCAATTATGACAATGCTATAGCTGATTCTGCAAGCGGTTCGGGGGACTAAGACACGGCACGGAAGTCAGGTTAACGGCGATTTTGGCTTGACGCGGAGATGTGATTCCTTGGGCGCCCCGAATCACTTGGGGACGCCGGATGGACAAGACAAGCGACTTTTTGGCCGACGAGGACCTGCCCAAGGCTCGCGTAGCTCAACTGCTGAAGCATTTTTCCAGGCTCGATGATGACCGCCAGCCGTGGCGGATCGTCTACCCGCTGTCCGAGGTCCTGTTGTTGCTGACCTGCGCCACTATCGCCTCTTGCGACGATTTCGACGAAATCGCCGCATGGGGCAAATACCATCTCGACCTCCTGAGAAAATTCGCGCCGTATTACAATGGGATCCCCTGCGAGCGCTGGCTGCGCGCGCTGGTGAACCGGATCGATCCCCAGACATTCGCAAGCTGCTTCGAGGATTGGATTCACGCGCTGTGGCCGGGTCGGCACATCCTCATCGCCATCGACGGCAAGACCTCGCGCCGCACGCACGACAAACGAAAGGGCCTCAAAGCGCTGCACACGCTCAGCGCCTATGCGACCAACGCCCATCTGACGTTGGCGCAACTCAGCGTACCCGAGAAGACCAACGAGATCACGGCTATCCCCGTCCTGCTCGATCATCTGGCCGAGAAGGAACAACTCGAAGGCGCCCTCGTCACCATCGACGCCATGGGGTGTCAGGTCGAAATCGCCGCCAAGATCGTCGAACACAAGGCCGATTTTCTGCTGCCGTTGAAGGGCAATCAGCCGACCCTGGAAGCCGAGGTCGAAGCCTACTTCGAAACCGCGCCGGCGGAGGAACTCGTCCGCAAAACCACGGTCGAGAAAGGTCACGGCCGCATCGAGACCCGCATCTTTACCGCCTCGAAAGTCGTCGACTGGATCGAGAGCGAGAAATCTTATCCGGGTCAACCGCGCTTCAAAGACATCCATACAATACTTCACGTACTCAATCGAAACCGAATACGCCGACCGATGCACATTCGACACCCGAATCTACATTTCGTCCGCGCCGCTCGACATCGAACGCCTCGCCGCCGGATCGCGCGGTCATTGGGGCGTCGAGAGCATGCACTGGGTGCTCGATGTGGAGTTCAACGACGATCTGTCGCGTTACCGCGCCGGCCACGGCGCCAAGAACATGGCCGTCGTCCGCCGCTTCGCGCTCAGCCTCCTGCGCGCCAACAAATCCAAAGGGAGCATCAAAACCCGCCGGAAATCAGCGAGCTGGAATACCCAGTTCCTCCTCGAAATCCTGCAGATGAAATGATCGTTAACCTGGATTCCGCGCCGTAAAAGCCGTCCGAAGAATGGACGGTTTTGCTGCGCGACAATCACGCTGGTTATATCACTTGGCGGGAATATGAGGACAACCAAACGCTGCGGTTGGAGAACGCCTACATGAAGCGCAATTGCGCACGCAAATCAGCGCGCGGCGGGCGCGCGCTGCTGGCCGGCCTTGCGCGGTGCGGCCGTTGTGGTCGGATGATGAGGGTGTTTTATGGCATGCGCAAAGGCCACGCCCACCGCTACCAGTGCCGCGGCGATGATGGGCATGTAGGCGCGGGCTTGTGCGTTGGCGGCGTTCGTGTCGATCGGGCCATCGCCTTGCAGCTTCTTGACGCTGTATCAGATCGTGGCGTTGAAGCTGCGATCTTTGCTTCGGCTCAGATAGCGCGATCAACCAACGATATCATCGCCGCGGCTCGAAGAGCTCTTGCCGTGGAACTGGGCCGCCAACCACCTGCGCCAGAAAGCCGCCTGACCGCGGCCTTCGCCGGACGGTTACGGTTCGCCCCACTACGCCTGCGGAACAACGGGACGTTTCACGCCAGCGAACAGTAGCGTCTGGTGGCCAGCTTGTCGCGCCGCACGAAAAAAATCCCCATACTCGAGATCGCGACTTCGAGTCTGAGCGGCGGTGCGCTTTCCGTCCCTGGACCGAAATGGACTCGCCGATCAGAGCGCCTCAGGCCTCGGCCCGCCGGTCGCCCAATCCAGCATCTCGGCGGTGTGGACGATCGGGATGCAGGTTCCGGCTGCGATCTGCGTGATGCAGCCGATATTGCCCGTCGCGATGACGTCTGGCTTCACGCGTGCGATGTTGGCGACTTTTCGCGCGCGCAGCCTACCGGCGATCTCCGGCTGCAACAGGTTGTAGGTCCCGGCCGAGCCGCAGCAGATATGACCTTCCGGCACATCGCGCACGGCGAAGCCCGCGCGCCGCAACAGCATCTTCGGAGCGTCCGTGATCTTTTGCCCATGCTGCATCGAGCAAGCGGAGTGATAGGCGACGACGAGCTTCGCGGGGTTCTCGAACTTCAGATCGAGCCCGGTCAGATACTCCGTCACGTCCTTGGCCAGCGCCGAAATCCGCGCCGCCTTCTCAGCGTACAGCGGGTCGTCGCGCAGCATGAAGCCGTAGTCCTTGATCGTGGTGCCGCATCCCGACGCGGTGACGACGATCGCTTCCAGGCCGCCCTGCTCGATTTCGCGCTGCCAGACGTCGATATTGGCGCGCGCCTGCGCGAGCGACCGCGCCTCGCGGCCCATGTGGTGCACGAGCGAGCCGCAGCATCCCTCGCCCTTGGGCAAGACGACGTCGACGCCGGCGCGGTTGATCAGCCGGATCGTCGCGGCGTTGATTTCAGGCGCCAGCACGGCCTGGGCGCAGCCCGTAAGCAACGCGATGCGCCGGCGTTTCGCCGCGCCGCCGTCGGCGCGAAATTCCCCGGGCCCTTCGGTCTCGGCCCGCGCCGGAATGGACTTCGGCGCCAGCGCGAGCATCGCCGCGAGTTTCGCTCCATATTGGGGAATGACGGCGACGACGGGTCGAAGCGGCTGGCCGATCCTGGCGAGGCGCAACGCGGCGCGGAACAGGCCGCGCGAGGGGATGATGCGCGCAAGCGCGCCGCGCAGCATGCGGTCGGCGAGCGGGCGCCGCCAGGTCGCCTCGATGTAGGCGCGAGCGTGATCGACGAGGTGCATGTAGTGTACGCCCGACGGGCAGGTCGTCATGCAGGCGAGGCAGGAGAGACAGCGATCGATATGCTTGACTTCGAGCTCGGTCGCCGGACGCCGGTTTTCCAACATGTCCTTGATCAGATAGATGCGCCCGCGCGGCGAATCGAGTTCGTCGCCCAGCAGCAGATAGGTCGGGCAGGTCGCGGTGCAGAAACCGCAATGCACGCAGGTGCGCACGATCTTCTCGGAGGCGCGCATATGCGGGTCGGCGAGAAGGTCGGGCGAAAAGTTGGTCTGCATGGAGGTTTCAGACTCGCGCGTCGAGCGGAAACACCTTCGCCGGATTCATCCGCCCCTCAGGATCGAACGCCGAGCGCACGCGCATTTGCTGATCGAGATCCTCGGGGCTGAACTGGAAGCGCATGAGGTCGCGCTTCTCTATGCCAACGCCGTGTTCGCCGGTCAAGCAGCCGCCCAGCTCGACGCACAGTTTGAGCAGCTCGTTGCCGGCGTCTTCCGCCTTGGCCTGCTGGACGGGATCGTTGCAATTATAGAGCACCAGCGGATGCATGTTGCCGTCGCCGGCGTGAAAGACGTTGGCGACGCGAAGGCCAAACGACGCGCAGATTTCGCCGGTGCGGCGTAGAGCTTCGGGCAGGCGGCTCGTCGGCACGGTGCCGTCCATGCAGATATAGTCGGCGATCCGGCCGGTAGCGCCGAACGCGGATTTGCGTCCCTTCCAGATTTGCGCGCTTTCCATCGCCGACATGGATTCGCGAATGGTCTTCACGCCGCAGTCCGTGGCGATGGCGGTGATCTTGCCGAGCTGCGCCCGCATTTCGGCATCGCCGCCCTCGACTTCGATGATCAGCATCGCCTCGACGTCGAGGGGATAGCCGGCATGGGCGAACCCCTCGCAGATCTCGATCGCGAGCTTGTCCATATATTCCATTGCGACCGGAACGATCCCCGCGCCGACGATCGCGGCGACGCACCGCCCGGCCGCCTCGGCGGAATCGAAGCCGAACAGCACCGGACGCGCCCCCTCGGCGGCGCGCAGCAGCCGCACCGTCGCCTCGGTGACGATGCCGAGCTGGCCTTCGGATCCGACGACGGGGCCGAGCCAATCCAGCCCACCGGCATCGAGATGCGCGCCGCCGAGATCGAGAATTTCGCCGTCCAGCGTCACCAGCCGCACGCCCGACACATTGTTGGTCGTCACGCCATATTTCAGGCAATGCGCGCCGCCCGAGTTCATGCCGATGTTGCCGCCGATCGTGCAGGCGAGCTGCGAAGACGGGTCCGGCGCATAGAAGAAGCCTTCGGCGACGACGGCCTCCGAGATCGCGAGATTGGTGACGCCGGCTTCGACGCGCGCGTAACGGTCGGCGAGGTTGATTTCGAGAATCCGGCTCATCTTCGAGAGACCGATCACGATCGCGTCTTCCTGCGGAATGGCGCCGCCCGACAACGAAGTGCCGGCGCCGCGGGGCACGACATTGACGCCGATCTCGGCGCAATATTTGAGCACCCGCGCGACCTCCTCGGTCGATCGCGGCAGGACGACCGCGAGCGGAATACGGCGGTAGGCCGTCAAGGCGTCGGTCTCGAAGGCGCGCCGCTCGATGGCGTCGACGATCAGGCATTCCTCAGGAAGGAAGGCGGCCAGACCCTTCAGGATCGCATCGCGCCGGTCGAGGATGCCGGCATCGACGGGCGGAAAGGCGATTTGTGACATGGCTTATCTCCCTTGGCCGGACGATGCCGTTTAAGACGGCCATGTCGGCGCGCCGTGGCGTGGTCGCGAACACGACCATCCAGGGCGCCACGACATTATCAGGATTTGACCCCTTCGGGCGAGGTATCTGCCGCGTTTCTGTGCGACCCACGACTGGATTCCCGCTTCGAATGACCTGGAGGCCAGCCGATCACCGCGAGGCACCGTCCGTCATGCCCTTCGCACAGACGAGGATCGCGCGAAAATCATTGACGTTGGTGCGCGTGGGGCCGGTGACGACGAGGTCGCCGATCGCGGCGAACGCGGAATAGGCGTCGTTGTCGGCGAGGAGCGCCTGCGGGTCCAGTCCGGCCCCTCGTATCCGCTCCAAGCTGTCGGGCAAGAGGACGGCGCCCGCGTTGTCCTCGCTGCCGTCGATCCCGTCGGTATCGCAAGCCAGCGCCGCTATCGCGGGATGGCCGTCGAGCGCGAGCATGAGGCTCAGCAGGAATTCAGCGTTGCGGCCGCCCCGACCTTTCGCCCGCACCGTCACGGTCGTCTCGCCGCCGGAGATGAGGCAGCAGGGAGGGGCCGCGGGTTGACCATGGCTCGCGCATTGCGTCGCGATCCCCGCGTGGACGATCCCGACCTCGCGCGCTTCGCCCTCGATCGCGTTGCCGAGAATGAGCGGCGCGAACCCCTCCGCCCGCGCCACTTCCGCCGCCGCTTCCAACGAAATCTGAGGCGTGGCGATCAGGCGATTGTCGACTTCCGCCAGCCGGATATCGCCTGGCTTGGGCGTCTCCAGCGCAGGATCGCTGAGCCGTTTCAGAGCGCCCGCCGGGATCTCGATCTCGTATTTGCGCAAGATCGCCAGCGCCTGCGCGTTGGTGCTGGGATCGGCGATGGTGGGTCCTGAGGCGATGATCGAGAGGTCGTCGCGCGGCACGTCCGATATGATGAGGCTGACGACCTGGGCGGGCGCCGCGGCCACCGCCAACTGGCCTCCCTTGATCGCAGACAGATGTTTGCGGACGACGTTGATTTCGCCGATATGCGCCCCCGACCTCAGAAGAGCGCGATTGATTGCCTGTTTGTCGGCCAGCGTCACGCCGTCGGCGGGCAGCGCCAGCAGCGCCGAGCCTCCGCCGGAAATCAGGCAAAGGACAAGATCGTCCGGCGTCAGGCCGCGAACCAACGACAGGATCTCCCCGGCCGCCGCCGGTCCCGCCGCGTCGGGAACCGGATGGCCGGCCTCGACGACGCGAATGCGCGAGCAGGGGACGCCGTGGCCGTAGCGGGTGACGACCAGGCCTTCGAGCGGGCCGTCCCAGTGGCGTTCCACCGCCGCGGCCATCGCCGCCGCCGCCTTTCCGGCCCCGACGACGATCGTGCGTCCGCGCGGGCGCCGCGGAAGATTCGGGGGAACGCAAGTGGCCGGCGACGCCGCGGCGACGGCAGCGGCGAAAAGATCGCGCAGCACGGTCCTGGCGTTGTCCATCATCGCTGGATCCCTGTGTTTCCCTTCTGCCCTTGCGGGAGAGGTTGGCGCGATAGCCCGGCAAAGACGGCAGGCTTCTACGTCTCTCACTTTTGCCCGACCTCGAAATTGGCCATCAGTTCAAGCGCGCGAACCATCGCCGAATGGTCCCAGGCCTTGCCGCCGTGCGAAGCGCAGGCGTTGAACAATTCCTGCGCGGTCGCTGTGTTCGGCAGCGAGACCCCCACGCTCTTGGCGCTCTGCAAGGCGAGGTTCAGATCCTTTTGGTGCAATTCGATCCGGAAGCCTGGCGCGAAGGTCCGCTTGACCATGCGCTCACCATGGACTTCGAGAATCCTCGACGATGCAAACCCGCCCATCAGGGCTTGGCGAACCTTTGCCGGG
Organism: Roseiarcus sp.; assembly: GCA_036502445.1. Taxonomy (GTDB): domain Bacteria; phylum Pseudomonadota; class Alphaproteobacteria; order Rhizobiales; family Beijerinckiaceae; genus Roseiarcus. Next base: position 6,860 of record DASXYQ010000336.1, read on the forward strand.
TCGGCGCCCATCTTGGAGGCGAATACCAGCGCCTCCGCTACCGCCTCGATGTTGAGCGCGACGATGATCTGGTTGGCGACCTTCGTCGTCTGCCCGTCCCCGTTGCCGCCGACGAGGGTGATGTTCTTACGCATCTTTTCGAACACGGGCTTTACGGCGTCAAATGCTTCTTGCGAGCCGCCGACCATGATCGTGAGGCTCCCCGCCTTGGCGCCGACCTCGCCGCCCGAAACCGGCGCATCGAGATAGTCGTGGCCGACCTCGTTGATCCGACGCGCGAAATCCTTGGTCGCGATCGGCGAGATCGAGCTCATGTCGACGACGACCTTGCGATGCGTCGAACGCTTGATGCCTTCGGCGACGCCACCCGGCCCGAACAGCACCTCTTCGACCTGAGGCGTATCGGGCACCATGGTGATGATGATCTCGGCCTTCTCCGCGACTTCGCGCGAGCTGCCGCATGCCTTGCCGCCCGCCGAGATCAGATCGGGCGGAACCTCATGGCCAGTCTTGAGGAACAGCTCGCAACCCGCCGCCAGAAGGTTAGCCGCCATCGGCCGGCCCATGATTCCCAGCCCAATAAAGCCGATCGTTTTCATCTGAGCCTCCTAGAGAATTGAGTCCGCGCCTTCCACTGCTGCTCCATGTCATTGCGAGCGAAATGAAGCAATCGACCTCTCCGCGAGAAACTCCTTCGCCTCACTGGCGGCCTCCGTCATGTAGGCCGCGCCTTCGCGACTTGCCCGGTCCAAGACCGGGGCGCCGCGAAATCGGCGAACGTCGGGCAGCGGAAGGGTGGATGGCTTCGCTGCGCTGGCAACGACGGCCGAGGGCGATTCGTCAAATTGACTCCCCAAACGGTTCGCCTCTCTACCGCGCGAGCGAGGGCGCCGGCTTGGTCGCGGGTCCCGTCGCGCCCATGTCGCTGCTCTTCTTGATCGAGAGGCGGGGATCCAGACAAATAATGTCTTCGAACTCGTTGACGCTGTCGACTTCCGTTCCCATCGAAATATTGGTCACCCGTTCGAGAATGAATTCCAGCACCACGGGAACCTGGTGCTCGCGCATCAGTTCCTTGGCGCGGGCGAAGGCGCCTTTGAACTCGTTGGGGCTCTTGACCCGGATCGCCTTGCAACCGAGCCCTTCCGCGACCGCGACATGGTCGACGCCGTAACTGGGCGCCGCGTCGCCGTCCTCCGCGGCATTGATGTTCTCGAACGCCAGGCTGACTTCGAAGTCCATCTCGAAATTGCGCTGCGCCTGACGGATGAGGCCGAGATAGGAATTGTTCACCACGATGTGCAGATAGGGCAGCTTGTGCTGCGCGCCGGCTGCGAGCTCCTCGATCATGAACTGGAAATCATAGTCACCGGAAAGCGCGACGATGTTGCGCTCGGGATCGGCGGCGCGAACGCCGAGCGCCGCGGGCAAAGTCCAGCCGAGCGGGCCGGCCTGGCCGCAATTGATCCAGTTGCGCGGCTGATAAACATGCAGAAACTGCGCGCCCGCGATCTGCGACAGGCCGATCGTGGTGACGTAGCAGGTCTCGCGCTCGAGAATCTCGTTCATCTCCTGATAGACTCGCTGCGGCTTCAGCGGCACAGAATCGAAGTGGGTCTTACGCAGCATGCTGCGCTTGCGATGCGCGCAAGCGTCGGCCCAGGCCGAACGGTCGGCGAGCGCTCCCGCCGCCTTCATTTCGTGCGCGACCTCGATGAACAGGGCCAGCGCCGCGCGAGCGTCGGACACGATGCCGAGGTCCGGCCCGAACACGCGGCCGATCTGCGTGGGTTCGATGTCGACGTGCACGAACTTTCGCCCCTTGGTGTAGACGTCGATCGAGCCGGTGTGCCGGTTGGCCCAGCGGTTGCCGATGCCAATGACGAAATCGGATTCGAGCAGGGTTGCATTGCCGTAACGGTGGCTCGTCTGCAGGCCCGCCATTCCCGCCATCAGCGGGTGATCGTCGGGAATCGCGCCCCAACCCATCAGCGTCGGGATGACGGGAATCCCGGTCAGCTCCGCGAATTCAACCAAGAGATCGCTGGCGTCCGCGTTGATGATCCCGCCGCCCGCGACGATCAGCGGGCGCTGCGACGCATTCAGCATCGACAGCGCCTTTTCCGCCTGTTTGCGCGACGCCCGGGGTTTGTAGACGGAAAGCGGCTCATAGGTCTCGTCGTCGAACTCGATCTCGGCCATCTGCACGTCGATCGGCAGGTCGATCAGCGCGGGACCCGGTCGTCCCGAGCGCATGAGGTGGAACGCCTGCTGGAAAACCTGGGGAACCAGCGCGGGCTCTCGAACCGTCACCGCCCATTTCGTCACGGTCTTGGCGATACTCTCGATGTCGACCGCCTGGAAATCCTCCTTGTACAGCTTGGCGCGCGGAGCCTGGCCAGTGATACAGAGGATCGGGATCGAATCCGCCTGCGCGGCGTAGAGTCCGGTGATCATGTCCGTGCCGGCGGGGCCGGAGGTGCCGACGCAGACGCCGATATTGCCGGGTTTGGCGCGGCTGAAGCCGTCCGCCATGTGCGAGGCGCCCTCGACATGCCGGGCGAGAATGTGACGGATCGATCCTCGCTTCTTCAGCGCCGAGTAGAGCGGATTGATCGCCGCGCCCGGCACGCCGAACGCAGTGCGGACGCCCTCGAGCTCGAGCACCCGAACCGCCGCTTCGATAGCTCTCATCTTGGACATGGTTCGCTCCCGAAAGCGGTGTCTAGCCTTAAATTAGGGGCGCTTCCCAGAACGGTCAATGCATGATGGAGTATATTCCGCATCGTGGAAGTGACCTGTAACGCGGGGTTTCCCCGCCCCATTCCCGAGAAAGACAGTGAACCCAGCAGCCTCCACCCTCCACTTTGCCAAAGCCCTGACGCCGGAGGGTTGGCGTCGCGACGTGCGCGTGACGCTGCAATCCGGCGTCATTTCCGTGGTTGAGATCGGCGCGGCGGCGCGGGAGGGCGACGAGCGGCATGCCTTGGGCGCGCCCGGAATCGCCAATGTGCACAGCCATGCTTTTCAACGCGCGATGTCGGGGCTCGCGGAGCGGCGCGGCCCAGCTACGGACAATTTTTGGAGCTGGCGCGAGACGATGTATCGCTTCGCCCTCGAAATGACGCCCGATCAAGTCGAGGCGGTCGCGGCTCAGGCCTATGTCGAAATGCTCGAGGCCGGATTTACCCGCGTCGGCGAGTTTCACTATCTCCATCATGCGCCGGACGGCCGACCCTACGACGACATCGCCGAGATGTCGGGGCGCATCCTCGCCGCGGCCGGCGCGACGCGGATCGGCTTGACGCTGCTCCCGGTGCTCTACGCCCATTCGGGCTTTGGCGGGGCGCCGCCTGGCGATGCGCAACGACGCTTCATCTGCGATCTCGATCTCTATGCGCGCCTCGTCGAGCGCGCGCGCGGCCAGTTGCGAACTCTCGATGGCGCCGATCTCGGCCTGGCCCTGCATTCGCTGCGCGCCGTGACGCCTCGCGAACTCGAAGCGGTCGCCGCCCTCGCGCCAGAGGGGCCGCTTCACATCCACATCGCCGAACAGATCGCGGAGGTCGACGCCTGCCTCGCGTGGTCGGGCGCGCGGCCGGTCGAGTGGCTGCTCGATCATGTCGATGTCGGGCCGTGCTGGTGCCTGATCCACGCGACTCACATGACGCCCGACGAGACGCGCCGGTTGGCCGCGAGCGGCGCCATCGCCGGCCTGTGCCCGATCACCGAGGCCAACCTCGGCGACGGCTTTTTCAACGCGCCCGACTTCGTCGAGCGAGGCGGCCGGTTCGGCGTCGGCACGGACTCGAATGTGGAGATTTCGCTCGCGGGCGAGTTGCGGCTGCTGGAGTATGGTCAGCGCCTGCTTCATCGCGCGCGCAACGTCCTCAGCCAATCCTCGGGATCGACCGGTCGCGCCTTGTTCGACGGCGCGCACCTCGGCGGGGCGCTGGCGTTGGGTCGGACGCCCGCTGGGCTCCGCGTCGGCGCGGACGCCGATATCGTCACGCTGCGCCCCGACGCGATCGGCCGTGACGACGACGATATGCTCGATTGTTGGATATTCTCGGGCGGCGCCTGGGTCGACTGCGTCTTTGCGCGGGGTCGAGCGGTCGTACGCGACGGCAAGCATATCGCACGCGACGTGATTCGTGATCGTTTTCGCGCCACGATGCTGCAACTACAAGCAAAGTAGCGGAATGGATGTCGTCCGAAGTCTCTTGACAGTCGCCCAGCCAAGCTTTCTTATATGTATAGACAAATGGAAACAGACTCCGCGAGGGAATCTCGGATAAATGTTTCCGGCTGATTGAAACGGGAGCGACCCATGAAGAAGCGTACATTTTGCAAAATGATCGTCGGCGCGGCGCTGGCGATCGGCTTGAGTGGGGCGGCCTATGCGGACGACGTCCTGGCCAAGGTCAAGGCCGCGGGCGTGATGAAGGTCGGAACCGAGACGGAGTTCGCTCCCTTCGACTATATCGACGCCGGCGCGCATGTCGGCCTCAACGTCGACCTGTTCGATGAAATTGGCAAGAAGCTCGGCGTCAAGATCGAATGGGTGACGTTGCCGTGGGATGGCGTGCTTCCGGGCCTCGAGGCGGGCAAGTTCGACATGGTCGCCGGACCCGCGACAATCACCAAGGCTCGCATGGAACACTATCGCTTCACCCCGCCGCTCGCCGAGGCCACGATCGCGCTGATGAAGCGCAAGGGCGATGCTTCGATCATGAAGCCGCAGGACATCGCCGGCAAGATCGTCGGCTCCGCCAAGGCGACTTCGCAGCTCCAGCAGATGATAAAATTCGCCGATACGCTGCCGACCAAGGCCGAGGTGCGCGGCGAATATGTCGGCTTCAACGAGGCCTATGCCGATCTCGCCGCCGGCCGCATCGTCGCCGTCGGCAATTCGCTGCCCAACATCGCGTTCGTCGCCAAGCAGCAGCCCACCAAATTCGAAGTAGTGCTGCCGACCTTCGGCGCCAAGACCTATTTCGGCTACATGGGCCGCAAGGATCCAGACTACGCGAGTCTGATGGACGCCGTCGATAAGGCGATGCTCAAGATCAAGGCCGATGGGCGCATGGCCAAGATCCAGGAGAAGTGGTTCGGCACGACGTTCGATACTCCTGACAGCGTCCCGACGCCCAATATCTGACGCCGCCGCCGTTTCCCCCTCTCCCCACGGCGGGAGAGGGGTCGGCGCGTCAGCGCCTCGCGTTGTGCGCCTGACGGCGCGACCCCTCATCCGGCGCCATAGCCCGTCGAAAGACGGGCGTCTTTCGACGCCCTATCGCGCCACCTTCCCCCGCGAGGGGGGGAAGGCAAGGCGGTTCGGAGACCCCCGATGACGCCCATAATTTTCGGACTTCTCGTCGAGGCCGCGCTTCATACGGTCGTGATCAGCGGCGTCTCGATCGTCATCGGCTTCCTTATCGGGATGTGCGTTTCCGCCGCCCGGCTCTCGTCCAATCGCGCGTTCGCGATCCCCGCTCGTGTGTTCGTCAGCTTTTTCCGCGGCGTGCCATTGTTGGTGCAGCTGCTGCTGATCTACAATCTTCTGCCCGTCATCGGAATCAACGTGCCGAGCGTGGTCGCAGCGGTCGTCGGGCTCTCGCTCTGCACCGCTGCCTATCAGGCGGAGAATCTGCGCGGCGGCTTCGCCAGCGTGCCGCGCGGCCTGCTCGAGGCGGCCGACATGGCGGGGCTGACCCACTTCCAGCAACTGGTGCGCATTCGCGTCCCGATCGCCTTCCGCCTGACCCTGCCGTCGCTGGTCAACGAGGCGATCCTGATCCTGAAGGCCTCGTCGCTGGTCTCGGTGGTCGGCGTCATCGAGCTGACGCGCATGGCGCAGAATCTAGACACCAGCCTATATGAGCCGCTTCAGCTCTATTCGGCGGCGGGCTTGCTTTATTTCATCATCAATCGCGCCCTCGCCTTGGCGGGAACGGCAGCCGAGCGGCGATGGAACTGGGGGCGCGCGTGAGGTTCGACTACGCCCTGGTTGCGAGCAAGCTGCCGGAGATCTTCCAAGCGCTCGGGATCACGCTGTACACGTGGATCCTCGGGCTCGCCGGCGCTTGCGCGCTGGGCTTTCTTGTCGCGGTCGCCCGCCGCTACGGGCCGCGCCCGCTGGATTTGGCGCTCGGCGCCTACGTCGAGCTGTTTCGCGGCACGCCGTTCCTCATTCAACTGTTCCTGCTCTATTTCGGCGGCCCATACGCCGGCCTATCGCTCGACGCGATTCCGGCGGGTCTGCTCGGGCTCTCGGTCTACGGCGCGGCGTATTTCAGCGAGATTTTTCGCGGCGGCTTCGAGGCGGTGCCACGCGGCCATGTCGAGGCGGGCGAATGCGTGGGCCTGAGCCGCGCGCAGATCATAGGTCGCATTCTGCTGCCGGAAATGACGATGCTGGTGCTGCCGGCATCGGTCAACATGGCGATCATCTTGATGAAGGAGACGGCGGTGCTGTCGGTCGTCACCGTTCCCGAGTTGACGCTGACCATCAGCGCCATCGGCACCGAGTTCTACGCCTTCGTCGAATGTCTGTTCCTGCTGGCGCTGTTCTATTGGGGTCTGACCGAAATCTGCGGGTGGCTCGGGCGCATGGGCGAAGCGCGCCTCGCGCGCTTCCGGTTCGCCGCGGCATGAGCGAGCCCGCCATCGTCGTTCGTCGCCTCACCAAGCGTTTCGGCGATACCGATGTTCTGCACGAGATCGATCTCGAAGTCGCAGAGGGTCAGGCGACGTGCGTGATCGGCCCTTCGGGATCGGGCAAGAGTACGTTGCTGCGCTGTTTAGCGTTCCTGGAGGAAGCCGACGCAGGAACCATCGAGGTCCATGGCGAACCCCTGGGCTTTGTCGAGGACGCCGCGGGCCGGCGCGCGCGTCTGCCGCCTCAGCGGATCCGCGCGGTCCGCAAGCAGATCGGCATGGTGTTCCAGCAGTTCAACCTATGGCCGCACATGACCGCGCTAGGCAACGTCAGCGAGGCGCTGAAGACGGTTCGCCACCTCCCGAGAGCCGAAGCGGAGGCGCGCGCGACGGCGCAACTGCGCAAGATCGGTCTGGAGAACCGCGCCGGCCACTATCCCGCGCAGCTTTCGGGCGGCCAGCAGCAGCGCGTCGCCATTGCGCGCGCGCTCGCGCTGGAGCCGAAAATCATGCTGTTCGACGAAGCGACCGCGTCGCTCGACCCCGAACTCACGGGGGAAGTGCTGAACGTCATGCGCGCCCTGGCCGCCGATGGCATGACGATGGTGATCGTCACGCATGAAATCGGCTTCGCGGCGTCGATCGGGCGCAAGATCGCCTTTCTCGACAAGGGGCGCGTGCTGCTGGCCGGCGCTCCCCAGGATGTCTTCCGCAAGCCCCGTCATCCCCGCATCGACCAGTTTCTCGACACCTACCTCGACCGCGGCGCGGCCATGTTGATTTGAACCCGGCGGCGAGGCCCATGGGAACGGTCTCCCAGACTCGGCGCGCGACGACGATTCCCTCGCTGCACGAGCGGATTCTCGGCGACATCGAGGGACGGATCCTCACCGGCGAATGGCCGCCCGGCGTCCGCATCCCGTTCGAGCACGAGCTGTCGGCGCAATACCAGTGCTCCCGCATGACCGTGAACAAGGCGTTGTCGGAACTCGCCAAGGCGGGACTGATCGAGCGCCGTCGCAAGGTCGGCAGTTTCGTCATGCGCGCGCCGTCGCGCTCGGCCGTGCTGGAAATTCCCGA
>DASXYQ010000337.1:0-9684 GCA_036502445.1 Roseiarcus sp.
CGAACAAACCCAGCCGCGAGCCGCCGGGACCCTTCGGGGAAATCCCGGCGTTGTTGACGAGCGCATCCAGCCGTCCGCCGTCCAGCCGCTCGCGCACTTCGCGGATCGCGCGCGCGGTGTCGTCGGCGTCGGCCAGATTGATCTGCAGATGATCCTGCGGTCCCGCCATCCAGGGACAGCTCTCCGGGAAAGCGTGCCGGGAACAGGTGATCACGCGCCATCCGGCCGAGGAGAAGCGCTTGACGGTCGCGTGGCCGATGCCGCGCGAGGCGCCCGTCAGCAACATCGTGCGGGCGGGCGCGGAGGAGGCCGGTGGAGTGGGCATATCGGGGCTTTCAGGGTCGATGGGGCGCGAGGAATAGCACAACGGCGGCGCGCGGGCACTCGGGACGGGACGTCACGTCGATGACGGCGGCGGCTACCGTCACTCGAGCAAAGCAAAGCAGCCCAGACGGAGCCGCGGCAGGAGACCCTCAGTCTGGGTCGCTCCGCTTTGCTCGCGATGACGGAGAGCGAGGCATGTTTCGGGATTGCCTCAAGGAAACAGCCGCTCGCGCCGCCAGCCGTCGCCCGCCCGGGCGAATGCGACGCGGTCGTGCAGGCGGAAGTCGCCGTTCTGCCAGAACTCGATCTGTTCGGGCGCGAGCCGATACCCGCGCCAATAGGGCGGCCGGGGAATCTCGCCTTCGCCGAACCGGGCGGAATAGTCGACTACCAGCTCCAGGAGCCGCTGGCGCGACTCCAGCGGCCGTGATTGGTGGCTCGCCCAGGCGCCAATCCGACTCTGGGGATGACGGGTGCGAAAATAGGCGTCGGCCGCGGCCTCGTCGAGCATCGCCACCGCGCCGCGAAACCGGACCTGACGCCGCAGCGACTTCCAGTGGAACAGAGCCGCCGCCTTCGGCGTCGCGGCCAGTTCGCGCCCCTTGGCGCTTTCGACATTGGTGAAAAAGACGAGACCGTCGGCGTCGGCCTGTTTGCAGAGCACCATCCGCGCGTCCGGCAATCCGACCCGATCGACCGTGGCGAGCGCCATCGCCTCGGGATCGTTGACCTCCGTCGCCCGCGCTTCGGCGAGCCATTGCGCGAATAGCGCGAAGGGATCCTCCGACAAGGTGAAATCGCTCGCATTTTGCTCGGTCACGGAATCGACGCTCCATCTCCCAAAGGCGCGATCATGATATTCCCTTCCAACTCTCCAAGCGAACAAATCCTGCGCCGCGCTCCATGAGATCTGCGCGGCGCAGAGAGCGGGCTCCTGGGAAAACCACTTGCGAGCCGGGCGAGTCGGGCCCAAATAGACTAGGGAGAAATCGGCGCCCGCGCCTGCGGGGCGGACGCCCCATACTAGGCTCATCATGCGCGATCCGTACCAGGTGCTCGGGCTGGCCAAGAACGCCAGCGCCGACGAAATAAAGTCCGCCTTCAGAAAGCTGGCGAAGAAGTATCACCCCGACCAGAGCAAGGAGCCGAAGGCGAAGGACCGGTTCGCGGAAATCGGTTCGGCCTACGAAATCCTCGGCGACGAAAAGAAGCGCGCCGCCTTCGATCGCGGCGAGATCGACGCGGAGGGGAAGCCGCGGGCGCCGCAGTTCGAGGGATTCGGCTCGGGTCCTCGCGGCGCCGGGGCCGGCGACTTCCGCAATTTCAACTTCGATTTCGGCGCCGAATTTTCGCCGGGTCGGGGCGGGGGAATCGACCCCGACATACTGGCCGAGATGTTCGGCGGGCGAACGACCGGGCGCGGGCGCGGTCCGATGCGCGGCGAGGATATCCCGGCCACGGTGACCGTGCCGCTCGCGATGGCGGCGGGCGGCGGATCGGTCAGGGTCACGCTGTCGACGGGAAGGTCGCTGGATGTAGCCGTTCCGGCCGGGGTCGAAGAGGGCAAGCAGATCCGCTTGCGCGGCCAGGGAAGCCCAGGCGCGCGAAACGGCCCGGCCGGCGATGTGATCATCACGGTTCATTATGCGCCGCACCCTGTGTTCAAGGTCGAAGGGCGCGACTTGCGCCTGGACTTCCCGATCACGCTCTATGAGGCGGTGCTGGGCGCCAAGGTGCGGCTGCCGACGCTGGACGGGGCGGTCGAAATGGCGATCCCCGCGGGAACGAGCAGCGGACGGGTGCTGCGTCTGCGCGGCAAGGGCCTGCCCGCCGCCGGCGAACTCGGCCAGGGCGACCTGCTGGCGACGCTGCGCATCGCGCTGCCTCCGGGGGAGGATGCGGATCTGCGCGACTTGATGCGCGAATGGCGTGACGAAAAACCTTACGATCCGCGCCCTGGGCTGGCTGGAGGCGGCTGACCTCATCGCTCCTCGGGTCAGGCCGTTCATTGCCACACCGCAAATCTCTGACTAGAACGCGCGCGCCCTTCCGCTCGGAGTGACAATGTCCCAAGCGCCCAAGCTCAGCCCGCAGGAACAATCCGAAATCCTGCTGCAGGCGCTGCCGCATATGCTGCGCTATGACGAATCGATCATCGTCGTGAAATACGGCGGTCACGCGATGGGCGAGGAGGCGAGCGAGCGCGATTTCGCGCGCGACATGGTCCTGCTCGAACAATCCGGCGTCAATCCGGTGGTCGTCCACGGCGGCGGACCGCAGATCGGGGCAATGCTCGAAAGGCTCGGCGTCAAATCGCGTTTTTCCGGCGGCCTGCGGGTCACCGACAAAGCGACCGTGGAAATCGTCGAGATGGTGCTCGCGGGCTCGATCAACAAGCAGATCGTCGGCGCGATCAACGCGCAAGGCGGGCGGGCGATCGGCCTCTGCGGCAAGGACGGCAACATGGTCACCGCACGCAAGGTCACTCGCGCGCCCGGCGCGAGCGGGGAAGCCGAGGACTTCGTCGATCTCGGCTATGTCGGCGACCCGGACAAGATCGACATGATGGTGCTGGAGCAAATCCTCGGCCGCGAACTGATCCCGGTGCTGGCGCCGATCTCGCAGGGCGCCCATGGGGAGACCTACAACGTCAACGCCGACACCTTCGCGGGCGCGATCGCCGGCGCGCTCGGGGCCAAGCGCCTGCTGTTGCTGACCGACGTGCCGGGCGTGCTCGACAGGAACAAGAACCTCATCAAGGAACTGCGGGTCGACGACATCCGCGAACTGATCGCCGACGGCACGATCACCGCCGGCATGATCCCGAAGGTCGAGACCTGCATCTACGCGCTGGAGCGCGGCGTCGAGGGCGTCGTCATTCTCGACGGCAAGATACCGCACGCGGTGCTGATCGAACTCTTGACCGACCATGGCGCGGGAACCTTGATAACCCGGTGACGAAGCCGCTGCCGTCATTGCGAGCATGCGAAGCAATCCACGCCGCCGCTGCCGCGCCCCTCGCGGTGTGCGCGGCGCCCTATCTGCGACCTGCACGAACCGTGGAACGGTGACCATACGACCGTCGTTGCGGACGCGTCGACGGAAGGTCTCGTGGAGAGGCGGATTGCTTCGCTTCGCTCGCAATGACGGAGGACCGGATTGCTTCGCCGCGCCGGCGATGACAGAGTGGCGAGTCGTTTTCAGGCTGACACTTAGGCTACGCGCCGATGCGAATTCTGGCGATCGATACGTCCTGCGGCGCCGCCTCGGCTGCCGTCTACGACGACGTGGCGCGGGCGACGCTCGCTCTGGAGAGCACGCCGATGGCGCATGGCCATGCGGAGGCGCTCGGGCCGATGGTCGAACGCGGGATGCGCGCGGTCGAGGGCGGCTTCGCGACGATCGGCCGGGTCGCGGTCTGCGTCGGTCCGGGCTCGTTCACCGGCATCCGGGTCGGCGTTGCGATGGCGCGCGCGATCGCGCTCACCTTGGAGGCGCCGATCGTTGGGGTGTCGACGCTCGTCGGACTCGCTGGCCCGCTGCTGGAGCAGCCGCGCCCGGGCCTCATCGGCTCAGCGATCGACGCCAAGCACGGCAACGTCTATTTTCAACTGTTCGAGTCTTCCGGCCGGCCGATGTTGGCCGCGCGCATAGGGAGCCTACGCGACGTGATTCGTGCGATCGGCGGCGGTCCGGCGCGGTTCACGGGCAACGCCGCCGGGCTGCTGGTGGAGGCGGCCCAGCGCGCAGGGCTCGAGTTCGATGTGTCCGAGGCGGCCCCCTATCCCGACATTCTCGCGGTTGCGCGCATCGGGCTGGCTGCCGACCCCGCCGCGTCGCCGCCGCGCCCGCTCTATGTAAAACCGCCCGACGCGCATCCCGCCGCGACCGGCGGGATCGCGCGCGCGGAAGGCTGAGCAGACCGCGGCATGGCCCTTTCGTTTCGTCGGATATCCCCTTCTGTCATCCGTTCCTTGCGGGCGGACCGCTCCGAGGAATGCGCCACGGTTCATGCCGCCGCTTTCGCGCATCCCTGGCCGGTGGACGAATTCGCGGCGCTGCTGAGGAGCGCGTCGACGATCGGCTCGGCTGCGCTCGATCCTTTGACCAACCGCCTGCGCGGTTTCGCGCTTTCCCGGCTGGCGGCGGACGAGGCTGAGATTTTGACGATCGCGGTCGATCCCGCCTGGCGCCATCGCGGGGTCGGGCGCGATCTCATGCGCGAACATGTGCAACGCGCGGCGCTCGCGGGCGCTAGGGCGCTGTTTCTCGAGGTGGACGCCGACAATGTACCCGCGATCAAGCTTTATCATCGTTTCGGCTTCATCAAGGTCGGCGAGCGCGCGGGCTATTATCGGCGGCCGGACGGCAAGCCGGCCACCGCGCTCGTGATGCGCAGGAATCTGACGTGAGGCGAAAAAGTCCGCCTCGCGAGCGGGGAGCCGGGAGCAGTTTGAAGCTGAAATCGACCGCCTCGCGCGCGGCGCGAACCCGATTTCCGCCCTCGACCGTCGGCGACGACTTTGGCTTCCTCGCGCAATAAATTTCCCGGTATCCTGATGTGCAGAGTTCCCTGCTGGCAGGGAAAAATGCAGGGAATTTTTCCGATTCAGCCGTTTTTTAGGAAAATCTGTCTCGAATACATGTGCGATTTCAGCTGTTTGCGGGATAATTCCCTAAGCGGCGAGCAGGGAATTTTTTCGCGCGTGCAGGGAATTCATTCCGCGTTATGGACCGGAGCAGGGAATTGGGGCGCGAAATCGATTCTCGAGCCACGACGCATCCAAATGCCTCAAAGGGTCTCCCCGTCGCGGATAAAAAACAAATCGCGATTGTTTAATTTCCGCCCGCCAACAGACGTGCGTTGCTTCGCCGCCGCGCTAGACTAATGAATCGCGGCATACATGATCTTCTCCTCGGTCGCGTCGAGCGCGGAGAATTCCTCGACGACCTTGCCTTGCCGGCAAACCAGGATGCGATCGGAGATTGCGAGAATTTCCGGCAGATAAGAGGAGATCACGACGACAGCCTTGCCTTCGTCGGCCAGGCGGTTGATCAGATCGTGTATTTCGACGATCGCTCCGACGTCGACGCCACGGGTCGGTTCGTCGAAAATGATCAGGCTCGGCTCCTGCGCCAGCGATTTGGCGATCACCACTTTCTGCTGGTTACCCCCGGACAATTCGACGACCTTCACGCCCTTGCCGATCGCGCGCACCTTGAGTTGCGATATCCAACTCTCGCCGGTCCTATCGGCTTCGGTCCGGGAAGTGAGGAAGCGACCGCGCGGAAACTTGGCGAGCAGTCCGAGGTAGATGTTGCGTGCGATCGACATCGTCTCGAAAAAGCCCTCGACCTTGCGATCCTCGGTGACGTAGGCGACACCCGCACGCACCGCGCTCGCGGGAACTCGAAAACGCACCGGCCGAGCGCCGAGGAAGATTTCGCCGCCGTGAACGAAATCGCGTTTCAATACGCCGGCGACGATCTTGAAGGTTTCGGTTCGCCCGGCGCCGACAAGACCAAACACGCCGGTGATCTGCCCGGCGAATACGGACAGCGAGTTGTTCTTCACGATCGGCGCCATTTTTAGATTCTGGACCGTCAGCGCGCGCGCCCCCGGCGGGCGCACGCGGGCTTTCCGAGCGCCGTAGAGCGTGTTGGAAAGGTCGCGTCCGACCATCGCCTGGACGATGCGCGCCCGGTCGAATTTCGCCGCATCATCCGTCACCACGTGTTTCCCGTCGCGTAAAACCGTGATCCGGTCGGCCAGCAGCAGCGCCTCCTCCAGCGCGTGCGAAATGAAGACGATCGAAACGCCGCGACGCTTCAAATCGCGCACGAGATCGAAGAAGTATTTCTTCTCTTCAGGGGTCAGACTCGCGGTCGGTTCGTCGAAGATGATGATCTTGGCCTGATGCAGCACCGCGCGCGCGATTTCGACCATCTGCTTCTTGGCGGCGCCGAGCATTCCGACCGTCGCGGTCGGCGTCACGTCGAAATTGAGAGATTGCAGGAATTGCTGGGCGGCGATGTAGATGCCGCGCAATCGATTGTAGAACCGTTCCTGGCCCAGGAACAGATTCTGCGCCACCGTCATCGTGGGAACGAGACTGTTCTCCTGAAACACCATCGCGACGCCCAGATGGCGCGCCTCCAGCGGCGATCTCGGCGCGACGGGCCGTCCGTCGATGAGCATGGATCCGGAACTCAGCGTCACCACGCCCGCCATGACCTTCGTCAAGGTCGACTTGCCCGCGCCGTTCTCGCCGACGAGCGCATGAATCTCGCCGCGGCGCAGCTCGAAATCGACGCCGTCGATCGCCGGAACCTCCGAATAGAGTTTGGTCGCTTTCCGAAGCTCGAGAATATTGTCGCTCACCGGACCATCTCCGCTTCGAGCCCCGCCAGCGGCAGACGCAGCAGACGCCCCGGCCCCTTGGCCAGGACGTAGAGCGCGCCGCCCGCCTCGACGGCCGACACGACGCCGTGATTGACGCCATCGACGCGACTGTGCAGCGAATGGACCGGCGTACCCTTCGCATTCAGGCGGATCACCAGACCGTAGGAGCGAGGCGGCGCCCAGGGTTTGATGACGCCCATGGTCTTGATATGAGCGCCCTGCATCGGCTCTTCGAAGGACGCGCCCGAGCGCAGTCGCGGAGCGATCCAAAACTCCGGCGCGATCTCTTTCATCATGCGGCCGCGATAGGCGTTCTCCCGCAGCACGAACTCGACGAGTTGCGTGCGCGCGACGAAGCAAGTCAACCAGAACCCGCCCGTCGCCGCCGGCGACAGGCGCGAGGGATAGGCCGGCAGATTGTCGAGAGCGACACGTTTGCGCCCGTCGTCCGAAACCGCCAGTACGCGATGGCGCCAGCTCTCGCTGACCAGGATTTCGCCGCCGGCTGCGCAGGCGCCGAACGCATATGCGAGTCCGTTCACAATCTCCCGCACCCGCCGCGTCGCCGGATCCAACGACAGCAACCGCCCGGTCTTGCCTTTCTCCATGAGATCGTGGGCCCAACGCTCAGAGGTCTGCGCCCGCGAACCGTCAGTCGCCACCAATATACCCCCGGGGCCCGCGGAGAGCGCATTGACGGAGTTCATTCCCGCATCGGGAAAGGCGACGCTCCCTTGGGCGACCGAAGCCGCGCCGAACACGCGCACCTCACGCCCGGCCAACGCCACCGCGAGACCGCCGCCCGGCAGGCAGCAGAGGGCGCTGATCTGCCGATCGAACCGCCGAATCTCGCGCGCCCCGATTCCCTCGATCACCCGAACGACGGGACCGTCCGCGACGTAGACATTCTCGCCGTCGCTGGCCAAATCCTCCGCCGCGTCGAAATTCGCGACCGTCTGCGCGCTCTCGAGTTGCTGGTTCGGCTTCAGCGCGCCGTCGAACGAGGGCACTGTCACCGTCGCCTCGCCGCGCCCGAGCCAGTTGTCGGCGAGGCTCCTCAGCACCCCTATCAAACGCGGCCCCATCGGCGATCGTATTGGATGAAAGTCGGATCGGCGCCTTCGAGCTTATAACGCCCGATCCGATTGTTGCCGATGCCGCCGAGGTAGAGATAGCCGCGGTGCTCGCGCATCGACGTGATCATCGGATGATTGCGCGCGTCGCGATCCCAGAGCGACTCGAGAACTTCGCCCCGCTCGTTGAATTTGATGACGCAACCCGTGTTGATGTTCGGGAACAGCCACTCGTCGATCGGCACACGCTTACCCATCCGCGTGCGGAAGCCCGGCATGCGCCAGGCCAGATCGAGCGCGGGGCTCCTCATGCCGACCATCGCCAGCCAATAATTGCCGTCGGAGGCGAGGTTGATGTTGTCCGGAAACCCCGGCAGGTTTTCCATCACCGGCTCGACCTTGCCGCTCTTGGGACCGTCGAACCAGTAGCGCTTGACCGAGCAGCCCCAAGTCTCCGCAAAGAGGATGGACCGACCGTCGCTCGCGATGCAGATGCCGTTGGGAAATTTCAGGCCTCGCAAGACTGTCTTGGTCGTGCCCTTGGCCGGATCGTAGCAAATGATGCGGCCATTGCCGCGCGCTTCGAGCCCATCGACCGGCCATTCGTGCATTTCGTATCGCACGGTGGCTTCGGAAAAGAAGATTCGGCCGTCGTCGCTGATGTCCAGATCGTCGGCGAGCCGGAGGCGGCTGTCGTCGGTGACGGAGACGAGGGTGCGGTTCGTCTCGTCGGTCGCGCGCTCGACCTTGCGGTCGGGCGTGATGCGATAGAGGCCCATCCCACCGATACAGACATAGAGATTGTCGGCGCGATCGAACGCCATCCCGAGCGGCTGGCCGCCGATATGCGCGAAGATTTCCATCTCTTCGTAGTCGGGCGCGAGAAATCGCATGATGTCGCCGTGACGCGAACCGGCGTAGAGATTGTCGTCGCGATCGAGGATGACGTCTTCGGGCGCCTCGATCCTGCCGAGGCCGATCAAGGTCACGTCGTGCAACTTGTCATTCTGCGCGAACGCTCCGCCTAGCGCGGCGGCCGTCGACGGGGGTGGCGGCAGCGCATGGTAAGTCGGGCTGACGTAGACCTTGCTGATGATGCGGTTGCGGTTCTTCAACCAACGGATGTCGATCATCGCCGCGATGAGAAGGATCGAGGCCAGCGCCATGCGGTTGAAGCCGCCGCGCACCGACAGGGTCGTCAGACCATTGGTGACGAGCAGAACGATCAGCGTGCCTGCGAGCGCTTTCGCCACGGAGCCCTTGCCGCCTCCGAGGCTGATGCCGCCGAGAACCGTGGCGGTCAGGACCGTCACTTCCAGCCCGACGCCGACATCGCCGCCGACCGTCCCCAGCCGCGCCGCGAAGAACAGCGCCCCGATCGCCGTCAGGCCGCCGCTCGCGGCATAGCAGAGCGCGATGGTGCGCCGGACCGGAATGCCCGAATTGTAGGCCGAGCGCCGCGAACCGCCGATCGCCGTGATGTGCCAGCCGGGCCGAAGCCGGGTCAGCAAGACATGGCCGAAGATCGCGACTGCGATATAGACGATCGCCACGCTGGGCACGCCGAACACATCGCCGCCGCCCAGAAAATTCCAGGAGGGAAAGTCGGGGAACGCGGCCGCGATCGTGTTGGAATTGTCGACGAGCAGCAGATCGTAGGCCGAGCGATAGATGATCAGTGTGATCAGCGTCGTGATGAAGGCCCTGAGGCGGAGGTAGCCGATCAGGACGCCGTTGACGAAGCCGAGCGCCGCGCCCGCGATCACGGTGGCGGCGACGACCGCGGGGACGGGCCAGCCGAGAACGTCCAGACAATAGAGCGCGCAAAAATCGCTCAAGGCGAACATCGAGCCGACCGACAGATCGATGCCGCCGACGATGACG
>DASXYQ010000338.1:0-6276 GCA_036502445.1 Roseiarcus sp.
CTTGTTCCTGCCCGTCAATTCGGCGTAGTCGAAGAACTGCCATACGGCCATATTTATCACATAAAACGAATATTGGCAAGGAAATTCCTTGACCAGTGAATATCACTTATATGTGATAATGACACGGTCGGAATTGGCTCAGCAAAACAAGAGTTTACCTTGAAATGATGAGCCAACCCGATTCACCTCCGATGGTCTAGTCTGGTGAGGACGCTCGCCTTCCAAGCGAGAGACACGGGTCCGAATCCCGTTCGGAGGACCAAGGCGCGGTCGAGGTGTTCCAGCACCCCGACACCTGATCTCAACCAGGGATTTGGCCCCCTCAGCATCGACCAGCGCACGTATATAGCATGCGCGTCACCGGCTTTCCAGAGTCGGGCTCATGGCCCAATCCCGTAACCTCGTGGATTGCCCCATAATCATCCTTCACAGGTCTACATCATCAGCACCCCAACCGAGGGCTGCTCAATCCGGGCGATCGAGCCAGATGCACCTGGAAGACCCTTAATGGTGAGGGCTCGGCTTGCGCCGTTAGGCCTGGGCGGCAAGGTCTGCAAGAACAGGGCCCGCCGTCATGTATGCGTCAGCGCGGCGGGAATAGCGCTAGCGCACCGGCACATCTCGCGCGAGGCTGCATAAAGCGAGTAATGGCGCGCGTCTCGCGTCCGCACCGTCGGAATGATTGAGGTTCCTGTTGGAAGGACGGGCCGGCACCGGCGATCACACGAATTCCACTGTAAACGTATATGCCACGAACGGCGTAAGCGGTCAAGCAGAAGTTCACTTTTTGTTCTTACGCCAGCGCGGTGCGCGGCTAAGGCGACACGAACCGCTGCGAGGGACGCGATTTCCGCCGGTGCGCTCCCCGTCATTGCGAGCGCAACGAAGCGCTCGACCACTCCACGAGACATTCCCTCGAAGCCGCTCGCAGCGGTGGTCGTTTAGTCAGCTGTTTCCGTGGCTCGTAGCGCCGGGCGCGAGGCGCCCGGAAATCGGCGAGGGAGCGGCGGCGGGACCGTGGATTGCTTCGCTGCGCTCGCAATGACGGTAGGGGGCCGGCCCGGGCGAAGTCGGGGTCGGCAGCCACACGAATTCCACTGTAGATGAATATGCCTCGAGCGGCGTAAGCGCGCAAGCAAAAGTTCACTTTTTGTTCTTACATCCGCGCGCGGCTCGGCTTGCGCGCCGATTTTCCGGCGGCTAAGGGCCACGTGAACAGGAGCCGCCGCCATGCGCGCGAGAGTCGCGCAAATTCTCGTCCTCTCGCTGATCGCCGGCCCCGCTCACGCCAGTGCGGGCTGGACGTTTTGCGTCGCCGAGGCGGGCGGCGGCAAGGATGTCTGGATCACCGGCGTATTCCCGGCCGTTCGCGATCGCGAGCGTCTCGAAGCGGATCTGAAGGCTTATTTGAGAGGGCGCGGCGTTGCCGGCGCCGTCGCGCAATGCCCGGCGCCTACGGACGACAAGGTCGAAATGGTCAACGCGCAATTCACGGCCGCCGAGTTCCACCACAAGCTCGGCGATACCTTGCACGAGGTGTTCACGCCGGAATTCGACCCCAGGCGGTGAGTTCAGGGCGTCTTCAAACTCTGCGCGTAATAGTCGAGCAGCGGTTGGGCGCGGTCGAGCGCGATCAGATCGGCGATCGCCCACACCAGCGCGTCGGCGCGATCGGGGGAGAAGCCGGAGACGCGGGCGTCGAAATCCGGCGTCAGCGTGCAGAGCTGATCCTCGAGCTTCGCGAAGTCGCCGACGTGATGGACGATCCCGCGTTCGTAGGCCGTCGCGACCGGCTCGGCGCGCAAGAACTTGCCACGCGTCGCGGTGACCGCGCGCACCGGAAGATTGGGGTCGCTCTGTCTGAGGACTTCGACGACCATTTCGCCGCCATTGTTGATTTCCGCGACAATGCGATTGGCCTTGAAGCGGCGAAACGCGGCGCCGACCCGCGCGGCCCACTGGCCCGGCGTATCGCCCTGGCTGCTGAGGTCGGCGAGCACGTGAATCGCCCCTCCAGACGTCTTGCCGACGACCATGATGCCGCATTCGTCGGCGTCGGCGCCCGATTTTGCGGGCGGATCGACGCCGATCACGATCTCGGCATATTCCGCCGTCGACGCGCCGGGCGCGATTCGCTGGCGCTCGATCAGCGCCCGCGTCCAGAGCGCGCCCGGCGCTTCTTCCACGATTTCCGCGAACAGTTCCTGCCGGCCGATCGTGCGCCCGGCATAGCGCGCGGTGATTCGCTCGACGAACGCCGCTGCGAGGTGATGGGAGTTGTCGAAAGTCGAACCGCGGGTGACGATCGCGCTCTTGTCCTCGACGAGTTGTTTGATGAGCTTGGTCGGACGCGGCGTCGTGGTGATCACCGCCTGCGGCTTGTCGCCGAGGCGCAGGCCGAACAGCGCCTGATCGAACGCGTCGGGATCGCGCCAGGCGGCGACTTCGTCGAGCCACAACTTCATGTGCTGTTTTCCCCGGAGCCTGTCCGGCTCCTCGGCCGAGAACAATTGCGACACGGCGCCGTTGGGCCAGGAGAGGCGCGCGGAGGCGCGCGCATAATGCGGCCGCTCGCCGGGCGGGCAGATAGCCAGCAGCCCGGATTCGCCGAGCACCATGATGTCGCGCACGTCGTCGTGCGTCGCCCCGATCAGATTGACGATCGCGAACGTCCTGATCCATTGGCGCACCGCCTCGGCGCCCGCACGGGTCTTGCCGGCGCCGCGGCCGGCCAGGATCAGCCAATAGATCCAATCGCCCGGCGGCGGACTCTGGTCAGGACGCGCCCAAAATTCCCAGTCGTGAAACAACTCGGAACTGGCCTTGTCGTCCAAAACCGCGAGCACGCGCGCGCGAGCTGCCGGCTGCATTTTGAGCAGGTCGAGGGGTTGGTGCACCCAGGCGCCCGCGCGGACGCGCTTGGCCTGACGCGGACGCGGCGCCCGAGGCGCCGCGACTTTCCGATCTCGAATGGTCATGGCGCGTGTTCCGGCGGCGGCCCAAGCACGCGCGCCGCCGCCTTGTTGATCAAGGCCAGCAGCCGATCGTGCGCGCCCTCATAATTGTGGGACGCCGCCGGCATGAACTTCGAGAATCCGTGGTAGCGATCGAGCCGGTCCGCGACGCGCAACAGGCGGTCGATCGCCCGGGGATCGCCATCCTCGGCCTTCGCCGCGAGCCTGGCGCTCATGCGTTCGAGCCGTGCGATCTGCAATCGCGCATAGTCTTCGGCCGCGGGCGCCCAGCGCCGCTGTAATTCGTCGCGCAGGGCTTTTTCGACGCGCTTGCGCGGGAGCTTCTGCTCCTTCGCGATCTCGTCGAGGTTCGCCCCCGTAAGCAGCGCGGCGAGGATCTGGGGTCCGCGCGCGGGTTTTCTCGCGCGGCTCGGCTGGGCGGCAAGCGGCATGGCTGGCATCCGGATTTTGGGGAAGGGGGGTCCGGGCCGTTTCGCCCAGACGAAAAGTGGCGGCGTGATCGACGCGCCATCTCCACTGTCGCACAATATGCCTCGAACGGCGTCATTCGACAAGCGAATGTTGCGCAAGGGGAGAAAAAACCGATGAATATTATTTTATATCAATATCTTGGATGATGCACACCGACGACGCGAATTTGTGCCGCGGCGCTCGGAAGAGCCGGAACCGACGGTGGTCAAGATAACAAGCACAATTATTACACGTAGAATATCCGCTTTCGAACGCGCCTGCCAACCGAAACCCCGATCCATCGAGGCCACGATTCGTCTCCGAGGGAAATTTTCCCCCTCACAACGCGCTGGAATCGCTGAATCGCGGAAAATATTCCGCAGCAGTCCCGCTCGTTCGGCGGCCGCTGCAACCCGACCCCTCTCGAGGCGCCCCTTCACCGCCTCCGGCTGCCCCCGAATCCGAGCTCGATCACGTTCCAGGCTACAATGCCGAGCGCGACCGCATCGAACGCCCAGGTCAACGCCTCCGGCATCGTCCCCTCCGACCGCGGCTGATACCAATTCGCCGCGCCGGCCACCAGCAGCGCAAAGGGCGCGAGCCCGGCGAGCGCCGCCGGCATTCCGCGATCGGCGAAGCGTTTGGCGCTGACGAAATATTCGGCGACCGCGCAGAGAATCAAAGCGAAGGCGTAGGCCAGAAAATAGACGTGCGTCGCCACGACGCCGATGTCGATGAACGCTTCGCGCCCGAGGTCGCGCGGTTTGTCGGGCGCGATGAAGAGCGTGAGCCAGGTCAGCGCCAGCGCGATCGCGATCGGCGGCAGGCTCGCGCGAGCCCACGACGCGGGGCCGATGACCCCCTCTGCCTGGCGGTACATAAACCGAAAATTTGATTCATGGCTCGTTTGCGCCATCAGTCTCTCAAGAGGTCGTTGATGCCGGTCTTGGCGCGCGTCTGCTGGTCGACGGTCTTTACGATCACCGCGCAATAGAGCGAAGGACCAGGCGAACCGTCAGGCAACGGCCTGCCCGGCAGCGAGCCGGATACGACGACGGAATAGGGCGGGACCCAGCCGACATGAATCTGCCCGGTCGCGCGGTCGATGATCTTGGTGGAAGCGGAAATGAATACGCCCATCGACACGACCGAGCCCTTGCCGACGATCACCCCTTCGACGATTTCGGAGCGCGCCCCGATGAAGCAATCGTCCTCGATGATCGTCGGGTTGGCCTGCAACGGCTCCAGCACGCCGCCAATCCCGACGCCGCCCGAAAGATGGACGTTTTTGCCGATCTGCGCGCAGGAGCCGACGGTGACCCAGGTGTCGACCATCGTCTTGGAACCGACATACGCGCCCAGATTGACGAAGCTCGGCATCAGAATCGCGTCGCGCGCGATGAAGGCCGAGCGCCGCACGATGCAGCCGGGGACGGCGCGAAAGCCGGCTTCCGCAAAGCGATTAGCGCCCCAGCCTTCGAATTTCGAGGGGATCTTGTCCCACCAGGTAGCGCCGCCCGGACCGCCCTCGATGATCTGATTGTCGCTGAGGCGGAACGACAGCAGGACCGCCTTTTTCAGCCATTGATTGACTCGCCACGACCCGGCGCCGACCGCGTCTGGTATCTTCTCCGCGACCCGCGCCTCGCCACTGTCGAGCAGCGTCAACGCCTTCTCGACGGCGTCGCGAACATCGCCTCGAGTCCCCGCATCGATCGCGGCGCGATCCTCGAAGGCCTCATCTATCAGCGATTGCAAGGCGGAATTCGACATGGGCCGCTCAGGGGAAATGAAGGCCGGTGGTTTCCTCGCTGGCAATGGGAATGTCAATGGCGGCCCGCGCGCTCATTTTTCGGCCTGGTCCTTTGCGCGTTTCGTCTTCTTGGATTTGTCAGCCTCCGCTTCGTCCCGCCTCGCCATGTCAGCGGCCTTTGCGTGCGGAGCGCACCACCCCGGCAGATAGCTGGCCTCTTCCGACCTCGCCAAATCCAGCGCGACGGCGAGCGCGCCGGAAAAGTCCTGCTTCACGGCTTTCGGCTTGATGCGCAGCCGCAGAAAATCGGCCCAGACGAATTCCGAATAGGGGGTCGAGTCCTTGGCGAAGCCGCCGATCCTGCGTAATTCTCCCGCCAGCGAGCGATAGGGGTCGTCTTGCATGTCCTCGATCGTCGCCGGCAACTCGGCGTAGTCGCAACGTCGCCCCTTGGCGTCGAACGGATGCGTCCAGCCATGATAGTCCATCATGTTCCAGAAAGTGGCGACGTCGAGTTTGTGGAGATCGGTGACTATCGTGACGAACACGCTCTTGACGCCGATTTCGTGAAGGGCGCGAGCGAGGTGATGGTGGTCGATCAGATATTTCTGCTGGCCGGGACCGACGATCGCCGGGACCATGTGGGAGCCGAGAAACTTTTCGAGATCCTTCGGGTCCCGCTCCTTCCACAACGCTTGCTTCACGACGACCTCGCGCATGCCGAGCGTCATTTGCGTCGGGCGCAATTCCATAACAGGGGTGGCGTGCAAGACGGGTTCGCGAGGCTGCACGATCATGAAGGTCGCCGATTTGCCGCAGGCGCGGGCGCCATTGTCACGAACATGTCGCAATCGTCGGAGCGGGTCAATGAGCGCGGCGGCCTGCCAGCGCCGTCGCCCGCCGCGATTGACCCCCCGGGGCAAATCATGTTTTGTCGCCGCGGTTCCGAGAATTCGAGCAAGCGAGACACCTATCGATGCGCCCCGAGCGCTATAACGTCCGCGAATCCGAGCCGAAGTGGCAGAAGATATGGTCCGACAGGAACGTCTTCGCCACGCCGGGGCTGGATTCGAGGCCGAGCTACTACGTACTGGAGAT
>DASXYQ010000339.1:0-6728 GCA_036502445.1 Roseiarcus sp.
GAGGGGGAATCCCTCACGCGGTGCCGTGGGTCTCGAACATCGCGAGCTCGAGCGATTCCTTGGCGCCGCGGCCGGCCCAGAGGACGAACTGGAACGCTTGATAATGTTTCTCGCACGCCGCGAGCGCCGCGTTGACGATCGTGCTGCATTGCAGATCGCTGGCCTGCGCGCCGCCGGCGAGGCAATGGGCGTGGCGGAACATGACGATGTCCTCCTCGCTCCAGAGATCGAAATGGCCGAGCCACAATTGCTCGTTGATCATCTGAACCAGTGCGCCGATCTCGAGGCGCTTGCGCGGCGGAATTTTTAAATCGAACGAACAGCTGACGTGCAGCGACTCCATGTCCGGCAGCCAGGTGAACGCGACTTCGTACTGCGCCCAGACCCCGGCGACCAGGATCGAGATTTCGTCCTCGTCGGCGCGGTCGAACGCCCACTCGTTGAGAGCAGCGAGGCGCTCGACCACATCGACAGGATGCTCGGGCCGCTCGACGGATTCGTTCATCGCAGGGGTCATCGATGAGCTTTCGGAAGGGCGACAGCGGGACACGGGGAACTTACGCACATCCGAGGGAACGGGGCCGTCGACAGCCCCGAATCGCTCGCCCGGAACCTATATGCCCGCGCCCCGCTCGGATAGCCGCTAAATTCCCGATTCGGTTCGCCGCGTAAACCCGAGCTCGCGACTCTTCCACAGAATCGGCGAAACGAATCAAGCCGATTCGCGAATCACGGTTGGGACGCCGCCGCCGCCGCGAGCTTGGCCTCGAGGGCGGCGATTCGGGCTTCGAGCCTGTCGTTTTGGGTCCGCGCGAGCGCCGCCATTTCACGAACGGCGTCAAACTCCTCCCGGCTGACGAGGTCCATTCCAGCCATCAGCCGCTCGAGCTGGGCGCGTGCAAGTGTCTCGACCTCCCGCTTCGCGCCCTCCGCGAGGCCGGCCGCGTCGGTCATCAAGCGCGAAAGGTCATCGAACAGCCGACCGCGGGTCTGAGGCATGGCAAGCTCCCGAACGGCGCCGAGCGCGCCATCAAGTCTATGTGGCGCGCCGGGCCCGCCCGCGCAATAGCTCTTGGCGCGCCCGGCGCACGCGTGGCATGACGCGAACCGCGAAGGGAAAATGCGATGGCCGATGCAAAAGCGCGAAGCGCTCCACCGACGCCGCGGGCCGAAATCCGGCCGCGAGAGGTCGGCGCCCAAGGCGAGACGTGGCGAGACGACTACGCATGGATTCGCGCCGAAAACTGGCGCGAAGTGCTGCGCGATCCGAGCGCGCTGCCGCCCGAAATCCGTGCGCTGCTCGAGGCGGAGAATGCCTATGCCGAGGACATTCTCGGCCCTACCCTCCCCTTGCAGAGTCGCCTGGTGCGCGAAATGCGTGCGCGCCTGCGCGAGGACGACAGCGAACCGCCGGCTCCGGACGGGCCCTTTTCCTATTATTCGCGTTTTCGCCACGGCGGTCAGCACCGGATCTACTGTCGCCGGCCTCGCGCCGGCGGCAAAGAGACAGTGCTGCTCGACGGCGATGCGCCCGCCGCGGGCAATGCGTTTTTCCATCTCGGCGGGGCGCGTCATTCGCCGGACCATCTCAAGTTCGCCTGGAGCGCGGACAGCAAGGGCTCCGAAATGTATGCGATCGGCGTGCGCGACATCGCCGCCGAAATCGATTTGGACGACCGCGTCGAGAACGCCGGCGCGGAGATCGTCTGGACGCGCGACTCCTCCGCGTTCCTATATATATTGCAGGACGAAAACCATCGCCCGTTCCGGGTGATGCTGCATCGCCTGGGCTCGGCCGCGGACGACGACGTCTGCGTTTACGAGGAGGCGGACCCCGCATGGTTCCTGGCGCTCTCGCCCACGCGATTGGGGCGCCGCGCCTTCATCCTGGTTCACGGTCACGATTCCTCCGAGACGCACGTCGTCGATCTGCAGAATCCGCTCCTCGCCCCGCGCCTCATTGCGCCGCGCCGACCGGGCTTGCGCTATCAGCCGATGGATCACGGCGACGTTTTCTACATCAAGACCAACAGCGGCGCCCCCGATTTCGAGATCGTCGTCGCGCCGGCCGAGGCGCCCGTGGAGGCGAACTGGCGCGCGTTCCTGCCGGCCAAGGACGGCCGCCTGATCGAGACCGCGGCTTTGTTCAAGGACTACCTAGTGCTGCTGGCGCGCGAGGAAAATGTCCCGCGGCTGATCGTTCATGAATTGGCGAGCGGCCGGAGCCACGAAATCGGCTTCGAGGCGCAGACCTACTTCTTGAAACTGGAAACCGTCTACGAATTCGACTCGCCCGTCTTCCGTTTCAGCTATTCCTCGATGGCCTGCAGTCAGGAGACCTACGATTACGATATGGCGGGGCGGCAACGCCTGCTGTTGAAGAAACAGATGACGCCGAAGGATTTCGACGCCGCCGCTTACGTCGTCAGGAGCGTGCTGGCGCCGACGCCGGACGGCGAGACGACGCCGATCTCGCTGCTCTATCGACGCGATACGCCCATCGATGGGATGGCGCCGATGCTGATCTATGGATACGGCGCCTATGGACGTGTGATGGACGCGAACTTCTCGACCAATCGCTTGTCGCTAGTCGATCGCGGCTTCGTCTACGCCATCGCGCACGTTCGCGGCGGCACGGAGAAGGGCTGGCGCTGGTACGAGGAAGGCAAGCTCGACAAGAAAGCCAACACTTTCGGCGATTTTCTCGCTGCGACGCGCCATCTGGTCGCGCTCGGCTTTGCCGACGGGCGCCGCGTCGTCGCGCACGGCGGCAGCGCAGGCGGAATGTTGATGGGGGCGAGCGCCAACGAGGCGCCGGAACTGTTCGCAGGCATCATCGCCGACGTGCCGTTCGTCGATGTCCTAAATACGATGCTCGACCCCAGCCTGCCGCTCACGCCGCCCGAATGGCTGGAATGGGGCGATCCGATCCGCGACCCCAAGGCATTCGCGGCGATTCGAGCCTATTCGCCCTACGACAACGTTCGGCCCCAACGCTATCCCGCCATCCTGGCGCTGGCTGGCCTCACCGATCCACGCGTCACCTATTGGGAGCCGGCTAAGTGGGTCGCGCGCTTGCGCGCGACGATGACGGGCGGCGGCCCGATCCTGCTGCGCACCGCAATGGGGGCGGGACACGCGGGCGCGCCGGGAAGGTTCGATCGGCTGGAGGAAGTCGCGCGCGCCTATGCGTTCGCGATAGCGGTCGCGAACGGACAAATCGGGCCGCCAAGTGACCGGATCGCGGGGCCCTGACGGCGGAGCCGGGATCGCCGCCGGCGCCCCTGAAAGTCGCCGGCGGCGTACCTGCATCGGAGCTTTCGTCAGTAAGCGGCGCGATCGCGCCCGAAAACCGCGTGATAGATGACCAGCACGACGATCGCGCCGATGACCGCGACAAACAAGCTCCACAAATTGAGACCAGTGACCCCGTGGGAGCCTACTAGGGTGAACAGATAGCCGCCCACGATCGCTCCGACGACCCCGAGCACGATGTCCAGAAGGACCCCTTCACCCGTCCTGTTGACTATCTTGCTGCCAATGAAGCCCGCGATGAGGCCAAGAACGATCCAGCTTATGAATCCCATGTACGGTGTTGCGACAACTGCATTGTCCATGATCTCTGCCTCGCCAGTGATAGATCGGAGATTTGGAACGTCAAACTGGGCGGAAAGTTCCGGGAAGCGGGCACTCGACCGGAGTTCGGCCGGCGCTCGGCGATCAGATAATGAGCTTGTCGATGCGGTGCAGTAGAAGCGAATGGCCTGCATGATCGCGGCGTCCCTCGCCGGCTAGCCGACCGAGGCACCGAATTTGACGGGGTCCGCGGCTCGGCGGTCGTGTGAGTCACGCGCCGCCGAAGCCTTCAACAGCCGCGAATGGTGCGTTGCAGCATTTTCTCTTGTGCGTCGCAGCGCGGGGTGTTAAAGGGGCACCGCAAGTCTAGGGAAATATCGCTCGAGGCCTCAACCGCTATTGGAGTTCCCATGCGGCATTTCGATCAAAAAAACCGCCACGAAATCAAGGACGCCTATCTCGGAATATGGGCGACGGTTCTGTTCAACGACGCTGAAACCTTCAGCGAGCTATCGCGCCGCGGTTTCTATCTCGTGGACATGAGCAGCGAAGTCTGGACTATGCGTCGAGCCGCCGCCTGACACACGTGTATTGGCTCCGAGTGTCTCGGTAGCTCCGCGAGCGCCAAGCGGCGTTCGATCGGGCTTGGTTCCCCAAATTCCGGCGGCGGAAGTCTCTTCGATCAGCAGCAGATAGTTCGCCGCGACCTGCTGATCGCTCGAGGCTGCAGCAACGCTTCGCCCAGCGCGCCGAGCGTTGTGACAACCGCGACCATGGCGTCCGGCGGTGACCCCGGCGCGGAATGCGCCGCCTAATGCTTCCCTCTAGTGGCTCTCACGAGGACAGGCGCCAACCGGGCTCAATATCAGCTCTAAGGACGGGCCTCAATTCAACAACTCCTGCCTGGCCGGAACATCGCGTCTGATGCGGAGTTAAAAGGACCCGCTACCAGATAGAGATGCCACGGCCATGTACAAATCCGGTATGTTCCTGGGCTCCCTCATAGGAGCGATATTTCTCTTCGGCAGTGAGGCTCACGCAGGCCCGAGTTTCAACTGCAATCTGGCGCGACTGCCCAGCGAAATTGAAATTTGCCAAAGTCCGCGCCTCTCGGCACTAGATAACGTCTTGGCCGCCGGATACAACTTCATCAAGGCAACCCGCGGTCTTCGGGCGGCGGACGCAATCGGAGTGCCGCGTTGGATGCGCGTGGGAGAATGCGGCTCCGATCGAAATTGCATTGCTCGACGACAAATCGAGGAGATCGATGCCTTTCGGGCTGTAGGGGCGCCCATTTCACCTCCCGAATGGATAAGGTATCGGCCACCGGGTGAAGATAGTCCCAATTCGACGGCGAATTTAGCAAGTCCTCCCTCGGTCCGATCCGATCAAGGCTCGGCGCCCCGCTATGAAGATAGCCCCGATTCGACAACGAATTTAGCAAGTCCTCCGTCGGTCCGATCCGATCAAGGCTCGGCGTCCCGCTATAAAGATCGCCCCAATTCGACAGCGAATTTGGCAAATCCTCCCCCGGTCCGATCCGATCAAGGCTCGGCGTCAGCCTACGAAGGTCGCCCCCATTCGACAACGGATTTAGCAAATCCTCCCTCGGTCCGATCCGATCAAGGCCCAGCCTCCGGCTATAAAGCCTTGTTGGGTGTTCAGGTTCGCTCTCGCTGCCAAATGAATGAATGCGGCTGGTTTATGATAGAAGAGTCGCGCCTTGTCGTCGAGAGTGCCACAAGAAGCTTGTTTTCGCTGAAATTGAAGAATTGGTACGCCGAGTATCCAGATGGAAATTATGACGCCCCCCGCCCACTTAAATATACGGGCGAAACTACTCCCTATGTCGTATGTTCACGGGAGAAGCCAGGTTTTGTTGCGATTGACGCAAAAGATGGTTGGGGGTTTTCGGGAGTGGCCCCGGGAGCCCGAAGCAAGCCTTCCGGTTACGCTGAATCGGCCTTGGCGCTTTATTGGGCAGCCTGCCACGGATTGAATGTCCAAGACGTTGCTACAGTCGCGGATTTGGCGAAAGAGTTGGGATATCCCGCGGCTCTCAGCGGAGAGACTTCCGAGGCGATCAAGATTTCAAATCCGACCGATGCTGTCCTCATGCGCTAAGGGGAAGAAAGTCCCAGCGCACCCGCATCCGGACGGCGAGACGATGCCCGCCTCCTACTGCTCCTCATCCGCGCTGTCGCTCTCGATGCTCGGCCGCTCCGCGCCAGGGATCACATAGGTTCCCTTCAGCCAGCGGTGCAAGTCGACGTCGGCGCATCGGCGCGAGCAGAAGGGATCGTATTTGGGGTCGCGCGGGCGCCCGCAAATCGCGCATTTGCGCGTGGCCCGATCGTTTTCAGCCGGCGAATGCGGCGCGTTCTTCATCGATTTCACGCTCCCGGCGTCCAGCTGCGATACGGCGAATAGCCCTCGCCAGTCAGTAGCGCCGCCGTCTCGGCCAGGGGCAGGCCAACGACGCTGGAGTAAGAGCCGATCACGCGCACCACGAACGCCCCGGCCAGACCCTGGATCGCATAGCCGCCCGCCTTGCCGCGCCATTCTCCGCTGCCGAGATAGCCGGAAAGCTCGTCGCGCGAGAGCCGTTTGAAACGAACGCGGGTCTCGACTAGGCGTTGGCGCCGTGCGCCACTGGGCGTGACCAGTGTCAACCCCGTATACACCCGATGCGCCCGACCCGAAAGCAGCCGCAGACAATCCTCGGCTTCATCGAGGATTTCGCACTTGGGGAGGATGCGTCTGCCGACGCAGACCACGGTATCGGCGGCGAGCACCAGCGAAGGGCCGATATCTTCGCTCCGAATCGCCACCGTCGAAGCGATGGCGGCCTTTTCGGCGCTCAGACGCTGCGCCAGGGCGCGCGGGGATTCGTTGCGTTGCGGCGTTTCCTCGATGTCGGCTGGAATCACGGCGTCGGGCTCGACGCCGATCTGTGCCAGCAGGGCGAGGCGTCGCGGCGATCCCGACGCCAGGACGAGGCGGGGTCGCGTCGAACTCTCGCTCACGCGACGAGCCTCATGGCCTCAGCCCTCCCTGAGAAGCCTACTTGAAACGATATGTAATGCGGCCCTTGCTGAGATCGTAGGGCGTCATCTCGACAAGGACCTTGTCGCCGGCCAGCACGCGAATGC